>JACXUS010000215.1 GCA_014763785.1 Sphingomonadales bacterium
CGGGCTGCGCGCAGCCCGGCCCGATCCCTCCCGCTCAGCCCCCTCCCGCTCAATCCTCGCCGGGCGCGTCGGTCTTGCCGCGCAGAAGCGATTTCAGATTGGCGAAGGGGCGCAGCGCCTCGTCGGTCATCGGCGCCACGCCCGGCTCGGCATGGACGCTCTCGCCCAGTTCCGCCCCCGGCGCCCGCGGATAAAGCGGCAGCGCCAGTTCCAGCGCCTCGAGCGCCACCGCCGCCAGATCGACCACCGCGGGCAGGGGCTCGGCGCTGTCATCTTCGGGCATCTCGACCTCGTCGCCGGTCGGCTCGGGCAGGTCGGCCAGATAGCGGCGCAGCACCGGCTCGGCCAGATCGGTCGTCACTGGCTCGGCGGTGATCACGCAGGGCTGCACCACGCGCGCCTCGAATGCCGCCTCGAGCCGCCAGTCATTGCGCCCCGAGGGGGTCAGCTCGCCCTTCAGCCGCAAGCCTTCAAGCGCCTCGATCCCGGCCCAGGCGGCGATTGCCGCGCGGGTCTCGGCCTCGGGGCTGATGTCGAAGCGGGTCGGTTTGCGCGCGGGCAGTTCCGCCAGCCGCAGCGGATGGCTCCAGGGCAGGGCGTCGTCATCGGTCTGGGTCATCGGGTCCTTCCTCGGGGCTCTGCCCGGGTTTTCCGGGCGGCGCGCGGCCGACCGGGCCGCCGCAACGGCTTGAGGGTCGCGGCTGGTTGTTGTAAGCGGGATAAAAGGCCTGAGGCTGTGAGGCAAGAGGGGGTTGCAGGTGAGCACCGGATCGGTAACGCGGCGCATGGCGCTTGCGCTGGCACTCGGTGGTGGGCTGATGGCCGCCGGATGCACCGCGATCTATCGCGATCATGGCTATGTGCCACTCGATGAGGATCTGGCGCTGGTCGAGGTCGGCAAGACCACGCGCGAGCAGGTGGCCGAGGTGATCGGGCGCCCCTCGTCGGCGGGGGTGCTCGAGGGCTCGGGCTGGTATTATGTGGGCTCGCGCTGGAAATATCTGGGCGGTCGCGAGCCGCAGGAGATCGACCGGCAGGTCGTGGCGATCAGCTTCGACGACAAGGGCACGGTCAGCAATGTCGAGCGCTTCGGGCTGGAACAGGGGCAGGTCGTCGTGCTGTCGCGGCGCGTGACCGATTCCGGGATCAAGGGGATCACCCTGATCCGACAGCTGATGGGCAGCCTTGGCCGCGTCAGCGCCGGGCAGATTCTCGACCGCTGAGCCGAGATAGCGGCCGGCGGGCGGCTCGCGCGTGGAATGCGGCCGGGTCCCGGTCGCGGCGCCGCGTGGGGCGGGGGTCCTCCTGGGGTGCATGACCGGGGCGTGACGGGGGCGTAACGCCCCGATGACGCGCTGTTGCGCCGCTGCGACGTCGGCGCGGTCGCGGCGCGGGCCACCGCTGAAAGATGCCGATTTTCGTTCCGCTTCCGGGGGCTTTGGCCTAAGCTGCCCGCATGTTCCGGTCTTGGGGGATCGCCATGCTCGCGCTTGACAGGGGCCGCTATGCCGCCCGGCTGGCCGAAGGGCCAGAAGATATCCGCGCCGCCCAAAGCCTGCGCTGGCAGGCATTCGTGGCCGCGCGCGGGATCACGCGCGGGGGGCAAAGCGGGGGCGACAGCCCCGCCCCGGCGGAGGGGCTCGATGCCGATGCCTTCGACGCGCTCTGCCGCCATGTGCTGATCGAAGAGCTGGCCACCGGCCGCCTTGTCTGCTGCTTCCGGCTGATGCCGCTCAAGGATGGCACCGAGATCGGCCGCAGCTATTCGGCGCAATATTACAATCTGCGGGCGCTGGCGGATTACGCGGGACCGATGGTCGAGATGGGCCGGTTCTGCATGGCGCCCGGGGTGCATGACCCCGATATCCTGCGCGTCGCCTGGGGCGCGATGACGCGCTTTGTCGGTGAGGAGGGGGTGGAGATGCTGTTTGGCTGCTCCTCGTTCCTTGGCACCGATTGGGAAAGTTATGCCGATGCCTTTGCCGTGCTGGCCGAGCGCCATCTGGCGCCGCGGCGCTGGTGGCCGCGGGTCAAGGCGCCCAAGGTGGTGCGCTATGCCCGCGCGCTGATGGGGCGCAAGGGCGATCCGAAACAGGCGATGCTGAAGATGCCGCCGCTGCTGCGCAGCTATCTGGCGATGGGCGGTTGGGTCAGCGATCATGCGGTGGTCGATCACGATCTGGGCACGCTGCATGTGTTCACCGGGCTCGAGATCCGGGCGATTCCCCCCGCCCGGGCGCGGGCGCTGCGGATGGTCGCGGGCTGAGCGCGCCTCGCGCCGGACTGGGTCCGCGCGGGGATTGTCCGGCGCGCCCGGTCTGATATCGTCGCGCCAAACGATTGCACCCCAAGGATTTCCCATGTTCATTGCCCATCTGCCCGCGGGCTATCTGCTGACGCGCCGCATGGCGGCCGGGCCGCGCTGATGGCGGTGGGGCTGGCGGCTTCGGTGCTGCCTGACCTCGATCTGATCTGGTTCTATCTGGTCGATAACCGGCAAAGCGTGCATCACGCCTATCTGTTCCATTGGCCGCTCTTCTGGGTGGCGCTGGCGGGGCTTGCGCTGGGGGCCGCGCGGCTCGCCCGGATCCGCGGCGCGGCGCCCTTTATCGCGGTCGCGCTGGCGGCGCTTCTGCTGCATCTGGCGCTCGATTCGATTGCGGGGGGCATCGCCTGGGCGGCGCCGTTCTCTGATCTGAAGCTCAATCTGGTGCAGGTGCCCGCCCGCCATGGCTGGTGGGTGTGGAATTTCGTGCTGCACTGGACCTTCGGGCTGGAGCTGGCGATTCTGGCCGCCGCGGGGGTGGCCCTATGGCGCGACACCCGCGCCGCCCGCCGCCCCGCCATTGCCTGAGGCCCGGGGCCGCCCCGGGGCCTGCCGACTGTGCGGGCCATCCCCTTCGTCGTGCCGCACACATCCCGGGGTCCGGGGTGGAACCCCGGTCCGACAACGCCCACACAGCGCCCCGGTTCCGTGCACAGACGCACCCCCGCCCCGCAGCTTCCGCCCTTGACCTCGGCCCGGGGCGCGCTTCTATAGAGCCCAACGCAACCCGCCGCGAAAGGACGAGAAAATGGCTTTTGAACTTCCCGATCTTCCCTATGCCCATGACGCGCTGGCCGCCCTTGGCATGTCCAAGGAAACGCTGGAATACCACCACGACCTGCACCACAAGGCCTATGTCGACAACGGCAACAAGCTGATCGCGGGCACCGAATGGGAGGGCAAGACGGTCGAAGAGATCGTCAAAGGCACCTACCAGCCGGGCGCGGTCGCGCAAAACGGCATCTTCAACAACGCCAGCCAGCACTGGAACCACGCCCAGTTCTGGGAAATGATGGGCCCGGGCGGCAAGACCATGCCGGGCGAGCTGGAAAAGGCGATCGTCGAAAGCTTCGGCTCGGTCGCGAAATTCAAGGAAGACTTCGCCGCCGCGGGCGCGGGCCAGTTCGGCTCGGGCTGGGCGTGGCTGGTGAAGGACACCGATGGCGCGCTGAAAGTGACCAAGACCGAGAACGGCGTGAACCCGCTCTGCTTTGGTCAGACCGCGCTCTTGGGCTGCGATGTGTGGGAGCATTCCTATTACATCGACTTCCGCAACAAGCGCCCGGCCTATCTGACGAACTTCCTCGACAAGCTCGTGGACTGGGAAAACGTCGCCTCGCGTCTGTGAACGCGGGCGATATCTGATCTTCGGCCCGCCGCGTCTTGCGGCGGGTCTTTTCGTTGGGACGGGTGGCTGCGCGATGAGCGAGGCGAAGAAGGGCTTCTGGGCGATCGTTGCGGCCTGTGTGATCTGGGGGCTGTCGGGGCTTTACTACAAGGTCCTGTCCGAAGTGCCGCCGATCGAGGTTCTGGCGCATCGCACGCTGTGGTCGGCGGTCTTTCTGGCCGCGGTTCTGGGCCTGCGCGGGCGGCTGGGCGAGCTGGTGCAGGCGCTCGGCGGCGGGCGTGCCGTGCTCGGCCGGCTGGTGATCTCGGCGCTGGTGATTTCGACCAACTGGTTCGCCTTCATCTGGTCGGTGCAGCAGGGGCATGCGCTCGAGGCGAGCTTTGGCTATTACATCTTCCCGCTGGTCGCGGTGCTGCTGGGGCGGCTCGTGCTGGGCGAGGCGATGGGGCGGCTGCAATGGGTGGCGGTCGGCCTTGCGGGCTTTGCGGTGCTGCTGCTCGGCGCGGGCCTTGGCGTCACGCCCTGGGTGCCGCTGATCCTTGCGGTGACCTTCGGCTCTTATGGGCTGATCAAGAAGCAACTCGCCGTGGCGCCGGTGACCTCGGTGCTGGCCGAGGTGGTGCTCCTTGCGCCGGTCGCGGTGGGGGTGCTCTGGGCCACGCATCTGGGCGCGTTGGGCGACGGGCAGGGCGGGCAATTCGGCCGCGACCCCGGCCATTCGCTGATGCTGGCCTTTTCAGGGGTGCTGACGGGCGGGCCGCTGATCCTGTTTTCCTATGCCGCGCAACGGGTGCGGCTGGCGACGATGGGGCTTGTGCAATATCTCAACCCGACGCTGCAGCTGGGGGTGGCGGTGCTGGCCTTTGGCGAGCCGCTCACGCCTTGGCATCTGATGGCGCTGCCGCTGATCTGGGTGGCGCTGGCGCTTTATTCCGGGGCGAGCCTGCGGCGCGATCCGGTCCCCCCTCCGGCGCAATGAGGCGCTCGGCAAAGGCCGCGGCCCCGGCCAGCTGCTCGGGATAGGGCGCGCCCGCCGCCTCGAGATGGGCGGCGAGCGAGATCACCCCGGTCTTGAAATCGACATCGGTGAGCGCCGCCTCGATGCGGCTTTGCGTGCTGCCCGCGCGCAACAGATGCGCCACCAGCGCTTCGGCAAAGCCCTCGGTCCGGGTCTCGTCATCAACCCAGGAGGGCAGCGAAGTCCGCCCCGCCGCAATCGCCGCCCGCGCGGCGGTTTCGGCCGCCGCGGCCCGCGCCGCCTCGGGCGCCAGCACGCCCAGCTGATAGACCTTGACGAGCGCGAGGCTCGCCACCGCAAGGATCATCGTCACCGCAAACATGTCAAAGCTCCCACCACACCGCCTGACGGTGTCCCGTCCGGCTGGGGCAAAATCGTGGCAAGAGCGGGCAGGGCGCGTGGCGGATCGGGAAAATGCAAGCGATCGGGGGCGACGCCCGGGCGTCTGGGCGCGCGCCCTGCCCGCTCTTGCCACGATTTTGCCC
>JACXUS010000216.1 GCA_014763785.1 Sphingomonadales bacterium
CCGTCAGCCTTTGCAAAAACGCAAGATGCCTTTGCCAGACTTCCCCTTTCATCGGCATTTTCGCAAGGCTAAAGTCCCGGCAACGGACCGAAACCCTGATCCTGGGAGGATATCATGAAACAGATCGGCCACTGGATTGACGGCAAGCTGGTGCCCGGCACCTCGGGGCGCTTTTCCGATGTGATGAATCCCGCGACGGGCGACGTGCAGGCGCAGGTGGCGCTGGCCACGCCCGCCGAGCTCGACGCCGCCGTCGCCGCCGCCGAGCGCGCGCAACCCGGCTGGGCCGCGACCAACCCGCAGCGCCGCGCGCGGGTGATGATGAAATTCGCCGAGCTGATCAACACGCATATGGATGAGCTCGCGGAACTCGTGTCGGTCGAGCATGGCAAGACCCTGCCCGATGCGCGCGGCGATGTGCAGCGCGGCCTTGAGGTGATCGAGGTCTGCATGGGGGCGCCCGCGCTCTTGAAGGGCGAATATACCGATGGCGCGGGCCCGGGCATTGATATCTATTCGATGCGCCAGCCGCTTGGCGTTGTGGCGGGCATCACGCCCTTCAACTTCCCGGCGATGATCCCGCTGTGGAAGATGGGCCCGGCGCTGAGCGCGGGCAATGCGATGATCCTGAAACCGTCGGAGCGCTGCCCCTCGACCGCGATCCGGCTGGCGCAGTTGGCACAGGAGGCGGGCCTGCCCGACGGCGTGCTGCAGGTCGTGAACGGCGACAAGTCGGTGGTGGATGCGATACTCGACAATGAGACCGTGCAGGCGGTGGGCTTCGTCGGCTCCACCCCGATCGCGCAATATATCTATGGCCGGGCGGCGGCGAACGGCAAGCGCGCGCAGTGCTTCGGCGGCGCCAAGAACCATATGGTGATCATGCCCGACGCCGATATGGACAAGGCGGCGGATGCGCTGGTGGGCGCCTCGATGGGCGCGGCGGGCGAGCGCTGCATGGCGATTTCGGTCGCGGTGCCGGTCGGCGCAGGCACCGCCGAGGCGCTGATCGAGCGTCTGGTGCCGAAGATCGACAAGCTCAAGGTCGGCCCCTATACCGGCGGCAATGATGTCGATTTTGGCCCCGTCATCACCGCGCAGGCGCGCGAGCGGATCGAGGGGCTGATCACCTCGGGCGTCGAGGCGGGCGCAACGCTGGTCGTCGATGGCCGCAACCTGAAGATCCAAGGGTATGAGAACGGCTTCTTCGTCGGTCCGACGCTCTTTGACAACGTCACCCCGGAGATGGAGATCTACAAGCAGGAGATCTTCGGCCCGGTGCTGTCGATGGTGCGTCAGGACAGCTACGAGGACGCGCTGAAGCTGGTGATGGACAACGAGTTCGGCAACGGCACTTCGATCTTCACCGCCGATGGCGACACCGCGCGCGACTATGCGAGCCGCGTCAATGTCGGCATGGTCGGCATCAACTTCCCGATCCCGGTGCCGCTGAGCTATTACACCTTCGGCGGCTGGAAGAAATCGGCCTTTGGCGATCTGAACCAGTATGGGCCCGATGCCTTCCGCTTCTATACCAAGACGAAAACCGTGACCGCGCGCTGGTTCTCGGGGATCAAGGATGGCGTGGCGCTGAACTTCAAGGCGCTCGACTGATCGGGAACAAGGGGGCCGCGCCTTCGGCGCGGCTCTGCCTCCGGCGGGAGTATTTCCGCCAAGAAGAAACCCATCGGGTCAGACAGGGGCCGAGGTTGCTGCCTGCGGGCCGATCCCCTGCGGGGGCAGGCGTGCCGCGACCCTCGCCCCTCGCCCCTCAGGCGGGCTTGCGCGCCGCGATCATCCGATAGGCGATCGGCCCCAGCCCGTCCTCGCGCCCCGCAATCGGAGCATGCGCATGATAGAGCGTCAGCCCGGAGGCTCCGTTCAAGGCCAGATAGCGTGGCATCACCTTGAGCGCGAGTTTCTTGAACCCCTGATCCATCGCCGCGCTGCGTTCATGCAGCATGGTCAGGCAGGGCATCACCCGGCGGGTGTGGTCCTCGTTGGCGATCACCTCGAGCCCCGCCCCCTCGAGCGCGGCGCTCCAGCGCGGGGCGGTGTGAAAGCCGTGGTTCACCGCCATCGAGATCTCGGCGATTTCCATCGCACGGGCATAGTCCGGCGGCAAATCCTCGGGCAGATTTCCGAAACCGCCCTGCCGCGCGTCTATATTGGGCAGCCCGAGGCCCGGCGCCCGAGCCTTGGTGCGGGCGACATGGGCGGGCTTCGCCCATCACCCGCGCCTGCCCGGCGTCGAACAGCCGATCGAAACGCGCAAGCGAAAGGCAACTGGGCAGGCCGGTCTTCGGCGCGCCTGCAGCGGATCGAGGCATTGGCGCAGCCTGACAGCCACCCCGCCCCAAAGGCGACGGGGCGCGGTTGCTCTTGCAAAACTCGTGCAAGGATTCGAAATTAAACACATGTTCAATTCCAGCGTTTCGGGGAGGAAACCATGGATTTCGCACTGAGCGAGGAACAAGCCGCGATTTTCGACATGGCCTATGACTTTGGTCAGGCCGAGATTGCGCCCCATGCCCGGGCATGGGAGGCCGCGGGCACGATCCCGCGCGATCTGTGGTCGAAGGTGGCCGAGCTGGGTCTGGGCGGGGTCTATGTGTCCGAGGATTACGGCGGCTCGGGGCTGTCGCGGCTCGATGCGACGCTGGTATTCGAGGCGCTGGCGATGGCCTGCCCCTCGGTCGGCTCGTTCCTGTCGATCCACAACATGTGCGGCGGGATGATCGACAAATTCGCAAGCCCCGAGGCCAAGGCGCGCTTCCTGCCGCGGCTGTGCAGTATGGAGACGGTGTTTTCCTATTGCCTGACCGAACCCGGCTCGGGCTCGGATGCGGCGGCGTTGCGCACCCGCGCCGAGCGCAGCGCGACCGGCTGGCGTCTGAATGGCACCAAGGCCTTCATCTCGGGCGGCAGCTATTCGGATTGCTACCTGAGCATGGTGCGCACCGGGCAGGACGGGCCCAAGGGCATCTCCTGCATGGTGGTCGAGGCGGGCGCCCCGGGCCTGAGCTTCGGCGGGCTCGAGGACAAGATGGGCTGGCGCGCGCAACCCACCGCGCAGGTGCAGTTCGACGATTGCGAAGTGCCCGCGGAAAACCTGATCGGCGAGGAGGGGCGCGGCTTTGCCTATGCGATGGCGGGGCTTGATGGCGGGCGGATCAATATCGCGGCCTCGGCTCTGGGCGGCGCGCAG
This sequence comes from Sphingomonadales bacterium, assembly GCA_014763785.1. GTDB lineage: Bacteria > Pseudomonadota > Alphaproteobacteria > Rhodobacterales > Rhodobacteraceae > Rhodobacter. The sequence continues at coordinate 3,209 of JACXUS010000216.1, forward strand.
GCGGCGCTGACCGCCACGCTGACCTATATGGGCGAGCGGCGCGCCTTCGGGCAGACGCTCGATCAGTTTCAGGCGCTGCAATTCCGACTGGCCGAGATGGAGGTGGCGCTGCAATCGGCGCGCACCTTCCTGCGGCAGGCGGCGTGGAAGCTGGATCACGGCGCGCCGGATGCGACGAAATTCTGCGCGATGGCCAAGCTCTATGTGACCGATGCGGCCTTCGATGTGGCCAACCAATGCCTGCAACTGCACGGCGGCTATGGCTATCTGGCGGATTACGGGATCGAGAAGATCGTGCGCGATCTGCGGGTCCATCAGATCCTTGAAGGCACCAATGAAATCATGCGGTTGATCATCGGCCGCAGCCTGCTGGCGGAGCGCGGATGATGGCGAATGACTGGATCCTGACCCGGATCGAAGGGCGCGCGGGCCGCATCACCTTCAACCGGCCCGCGGCGCTCAATGCGCTTGACCATGACATGGCGATGGCGATCGAGGCGGCGATTGACGGCTGGCGCGACGATCCGACGGTGGCGCTGATCGTGATCGACGCGGTGGGCGAGAAGGCGTTTTGCGCGGGCGGCGATATCGCGGCCGTTTACCGCGCCGGGATCGCGGGCGATCTGCGCCCCGGGCGCGATTTCTGGCGCGACGAATACCGGATGAACGCCAAGATCGCCGAATATCCGAAACCCGTGGTCAGCTTCATGCAGGGCTTTGTCATGGGCGGCGGGGTCGGCGTGGGTGGGCATGCCAGCCAACGGATCGCGGGCGACACCACGCAGATCGCGATGCCCGAAACCGGGATCGGCCTGATCCCCGACGTGGGCGGCACGCTGATCCTGGCCCGCGCGCCGGGTCGGGTCGGCGAATATCTGGGCCTGACCGGCGGGCGGATCGGGGCGGCGGATGCGCTCTATGCGGGCTTTGCCGATCATTACCTGCCCGAGGCCGAGTGGCCCGGCCTGATCGCGCGGCTGGTGGAAACCGGCGATCCGGGCGTGATCCCGCGCGGGCTTGTGCCCGCGGCCAAGGGCCAACTGGCCGACCGCCGCCCGCAGATCGAGGCGGGCTTTGGCGGGCGCGACATCCACGAGATCGTCGCCAGCCTCGAGGCCGCGGGCACCCAATTCGCCGCCGATACGCTCAAGGTGCTGCGCCGCAACTCGGCGCTGTCGCTGGAAGCAACCCTGCGGCTGGTTCGGATGACGCGGGCCGAACCGACGATCCGCGCGGCGCTCTCGAACGAGTTCCGCTTCACCTTCCGCGCCGTCGAAGAAGCCGATTTCCTCGAAGGCGTGCGCGCGCAGATCATCGACAAGGATCGCAACCCGCAATGGAAATACAGCCCCGAGACCCTGCCGATGGCCGAGGTCACGCGGCTGCTCGCCCCCGTGCCGAGTGGCTGGGAAATTGATTTCGCCGCCTGAGGAGAGCGGCTCAACCGATTGGGAGGACACATGAAAATCGGATTTATCGGACTTGGCAACATGGGCGGGCCGATGGCGGCGAACCTCGTGCGCGCGGGCCATCAGGTCACGGGCTTCGATCTGGCCGCGGCGCCGCCCGCGGGGGCTGCGCGCGCGACTTCGGCCGCCGAGGCAGCAAGCGGCGCCGATGTGGTGATCACCATGCTGCCGAATGGCGCGATCCTGCGCGCGGTGGCGGCGGAGGTGATCCCGGCAATGGCCCCGGGGGCGGTCCTTTGCGATTGCTCGACGGTCGATGTCGAAAGCGCCCGCGCGGTCGCCGTGCAGGCCGAGGCGGCGGGGCTCGCCATCTACAATGGCGTGAAAGCCGATGCCCGGCTTCTGACCTCGGACCCCGCGATCTCGGCGCTCGGCGATTGCGCGAGCTTCCCCGATCCGAGGGGCCGCGGGCATATCCGGCTTGAGAGCGTGCAAGCCGCAACCGATCACGCGCGGCTCATCGCGAAACGGATAGCGAAGGGCGACACCGA
>JACXUS010000217.1 GCA_014763785.1 Sphingomonadales bacterium
GTGCTCGGCTCGCTCTTCAAATCGCGCTGAGGCCGGGAGCTGTGGTGGGGGCGCCGCCCGGGGGCCTTGGCCCCCGGGCGGCGCCCCCGGGGCCGGTTGCTCGCAACCGGCAGACCCCTCCCGCGCGGCGCTGATCTACTCAAGAGCCGCGACAGGGTCCGGTCGGCGGGCCGACCGGCCCGGGGCGGGGGCGCGCGCGTTCCGCGCGCGCCCCCGCCGCCCCGCTCTGTGATCTCAGGCGCCCTGCGCCAGCCGCGGCAGGTGGCGCGCCTCGGCCATCATCGCGATCAGCACTTCGATGTGGCGGATCAGATTATAGCCCGCCATGCCCTGACGCCGGGCGGTCTCGAGGTCTTCCTCGGCCAGCAACAGCGCCTGCAACGCGGCCTCGGGGCCTGGCGCCGTCGGCAGCTGCAGCAACCTGCGCAGGTCGCGGTTGCGGCTGTAGTCCACCTGACCGAAGCGCGCGGCCCGGATCAGCAGCCGCGGACGGCGCAACGCGCCCAGACGCTCGGCCAGACTGGGCGCGCGCCGCGCCGGCAGCACGATGTCGCAGCTGTTGCGGAAGGTTTCGGACAGGTCGGTCATGGTTCATCCCCTCGCACGGTGAGAGGCGACGATGACTCAACCCAAGCGGGTGTTGCGCGATTATCTGCTCAGCCGTGCGGCGTGCTCAGCGATCTTTAGAAATTTTAAAGAATTCTCAGGGTCGTTCCGTTTCTTAACGAACGGGTAACCAAAACCAACCACGGTTAACAGGGCAAGTGCGGCGGCCGCTCCGTCGTATGACCCAAGGGGGACCGAATGATGACGACCGCACCAGCCGCGGCGGATCTGCCCGCCTGGCTGCCAGACTACGCGCTGCTCTATCTCCGCCATGTCGAGCAGGGCATTTCGATCCGCGAACTTGCGCGGCGCGAGGGGCTGCATGCCTCGACCGTGCTGCGCCGCGTGCGCCGGATCGAAAGCCGGCGCGACGACCCTCTGGTTGATGAAGCGCTCGCTCGTCTGGGGGATGTCGTCCCCGCTCGCCCGCTGTTGACCGGTCAGCGAAAGGAAGACCCAGAGATGACCGCCCCGATCCGCACCAAGACCCCGCCCCTTGATGAGGTCACGCTCGCCCGCGAGGGCCGCCGCATCCTGCGTCGCCTGGCCGAGGCCGGCAGTCTGATGATCGTCGCCCCCGATATGGACAAGGCCGTCGTGCTGCGCGGGACGGTGCGCATCGCGGTGCTCGAACGCGCCGTGGCGCAGGCCTTCGCGCTGCAGGACTGGATCGCGGTCAAGCATCAGGGCCGGGTGACCAGCTATGAGATCTCGGCCGCGGGCCGTGCCGCACTCAAGCGGATGATCGACGAGGATCGCGCCGCCTGTGGGGCTGACCCCGCGGCCGAGGAGGATCCCGCCAACCCGCATGCCGATCAGCACCGCGACTGGGGCACGCGCGAGTTCGGCGAAGAGGACGGCCGCCCGCGGCGGCTGCGCGCGAACCTTGCCGAAAGCCCGCTCGGTGTGCTGGCGCGGCGCCGCGATGTGAATGGCGAGCCGTTCCTCGCGCCCGATCTGGTTGCTGCGGGCGAGCGGCTGCGCGAGGATTTCGAGCTGGCGCAGATGGGCCCGCGGGTCGCGCAGAACTGGGAGCGCTTCCTGACCGGCGGCGATCGCGGGCAGTATCGGCCGGACCTGTCCACCGGCTCGGGTGGCTCGGAGCGTGCGCGCGAGCGGGTCGCTGCGGCGTTGCGCGATCTGGGGCCGGGGCTTGGGGATATGGTTCTGCGCTGCTGCTGCTTTCTTGAGGGTCTGGAAACCGCCGAGCGGCGGCTGGGCTGGTCGGCGCGCTCGGGCAAGATCGTGCTGCGCATCGCGCTGATGCGCCTCAAGCGGCATTACGACGAGGCCTATGGCGGCCAGAGCCCGCTGATTGGGTGAGCCCCGGTCCGCGCGGCACGCGCGGACGGATCGCTCCAGTGGAGCGATCCGAGGGGCGAACGCCCGAGCACACTTGCGAGGGCCGGGCTGTGGTCAGGGGCGAACGCCCGAGCACACCTGCGAGGGCCGGCGGCCATGGTTCGGGCGAACGCCTGCGCGAGCCGCCGGGCCGCTGCGGCGCCTGCGAGGGCAGATATCCATCGATACGCCGCGCCAGGGTCGGACCGGGCAGGGGGGCTGCGAGCCCCCCTCTTCGGCTGCGCCGAATTCACCCCCTCGGGATATTTGGGCACAGTTGAGGAAACAAGAGGGGCCGCTTGGCAACCGGCGCGCCCGGGGTTTGGGTCCGGGCCGGTTTGGGCGGCGGCCCTGCGTCGGTGAGCGACGGGGCGCGCCGGTCAGGGGGAAGGTGGGGGCGCCGCGGGTCCTTGCACGCGCCGCGGCTCTGCTCATCACCTTGCCGAAAATATCCCGGGGGTGAATTCGGCGCAGCCGAAGAGGGGGCAGGGCCCCCTTTGCGCCCGGGCAACAGGCGCGCGGGCCAGGAAAAAGGCCGGAGGTTTCCCCCCGGCCCCCGTTCGCGCCTTTCCTGGAGGCGCGAAATCCTGTGTCGCAGCCCTCAGGCCGCAACCTCGGCATTCGCGGCGACGAGCCAATTCAGCACGGTCTCGGGCGAGGAGACGCCATAGGGGTCTTCGCCGTGGTTGTCGGCCAGACCGGGCTCTTCGAACCACGCCTCGACCACGCCGTTATTGACCACCGCCGCATAGCGCCACGAGCGCAGCCCGAATCCCAGATTGTCCTTGCGCACCAGCATGCCGACGCGGCGGGTGAACTCGCCCGAGCCATCCGGGATGACCTGCACGTTTTCAAGGCCCTGCGCCTTGGCCCATTGGTTCATCACGAAGCTGTCGTTGACCGAGAGGCAATAGATCGCGTCGATCCCCTGCGCGGCGAAATCGGCAAAGCCTTTCTCGAAGCCGGGCAGCTGATAGGTCGAGCAGGTCGGCGTGAAGGCGCCGGGCAGGGCAAAGAGCACGACGCGCTTGCCGGCGAAGTAATCCGAGGTGGTCTTGTCTTCCCAGCGATAGGGGTTCGGGCCCCCGATCGCCTCATCGCGCACGCGGGTGTGGAAGGTGACTTCGGGCAGTTTGGAACCGGGTTGCATGGAAACTCCTGAAACAGTGGGGAGGAAGGCTGGAACTATTCTAATATGGGCCCGGGCGGGTCACAAGTGTTGACCTTGCATGCGCGGCATTTTCCTTCGCGCCCGCGGCAATGGCAAACGCGGCCCCGGTGGGGGCCGCGCCATGGTGGTTCGTCAGGATCACCGCTTTGGGTGGGATCAGTCCTTGCGGGTCGGGCCCGCCGCATGGGCAAGCCCGGCCAGCGCCCCGCCTGCAAGCGGCGCCACGATGAACTCCCAAAGCTGCGAGATCGCCGTGCCGCCGACGAAAAGCGCAGGCCCGATCGAGCGCGCGGGGTTCACCGACACGCCCGTCACCCGGATGCCGACCAGATGGATCGCCGCCAGCGTCAGGCCGATGGCCAGCCCCGCAAAGCCCGGCGCGCCGCTGGCGATCGCCCAGACGATCAGCGCGCCCGCGATCCCGCCCGCAAGCTGCGCCACGACATAGGCGCCGAACTCGGCCCCGCGCATCCGCCCCGCCAGCAGCACCCCCAGCGACACCGCCGGATTGAGATGCGCGCCCGACATCGCGCCCAGCCCATAGGCCGCCGCGACGATGGAAAAACCGAAGGCCATGGAAATACCGTGCAGCCCGTTGCCGGTGGTGCCGTCGCCCGTGCCCAGCACCGCGGCGCCGACGCCAAAGAAGACGAGGATCAGCGTCCCCAGAAATTCGGCCGAAATCTTCTTGTTCATTCTCGTTACGCTCCTTCGGGGCGGGTCTGGCCCGCCTGTTTACCAAGAATGGCGCCAGACTGGGCCCGCGTGACGCGCGCGGCAAGGGGAAAGGGCGCGCGCCACGCCCCCTTCGGCGCCTCTTGCCGCAACGTTGCAGGGCGCGCGGGCGCGTGCGGATTCGGGGGCGACCACCCGGACCGCCACGCCATTTGCATTTGGCCCGCTTTCGTCCTATCTGGGGGCGATGCAGGATCGGAAGAGGACAGACCCGATGCGCGATCTCAAACTGCCCGGCCAGCGCCACCCGGAGAAGGCCCACCGCCCCGATCAGGCGCAGCCGAAAAAACCCGACTGGATCCGCGTCAAGGCGCCGACCTCGCAGGGATACAAGGACACGCGCGAGATCCTGAAATCGAACAAGCTGGTCACCGTTTGCGAAGAGGCGGGCTGCCCGAATGTCGGGGAATGCTGGAGCCAGGGCCACGCCACGATGATGATCATGGGCGAGATCTGCACCCGCGGCTGCACCTTTTGCAATGTGGCGACCGGGCGGCCCGATACGCTTGATGCCTTCGAGCCGGGCCGCGTCGCGCATGCGGTGGCGACGCTCGGCCTCAAGCATGTCGTCATCACCAGCGTTGACCGCGATGATCTTGCGGATGGCGGGGCCGAGCATTTCGCCCAGACGATCCGCGCCGTGCGCCACCGCGCGCCCGAGACCACGATCGAGATCCTGACGCCGGATTTCCTGCGCTGCGACAACCGCGCGCTGGAGGTCGTCGTCGAGGCGCGCCCGGATGTCTTCAACCACAATCTGGAAACCGTGCCCGGCCTTTATCCGACGGTGCGCCCCGGCGCGCGCTATTTCCACAGCCTGCGGCTTCTGCAGCGGGTGAAGGAGCTTGACCCGGCGATGTTCACCAAATCGGGCATCATGGTGGGGCTGGGCGAGGACCGGCAGACCGTGCTGCAGGTGATGGATGACATGCGCTCGGCCGGGATCGATTTCCTGACCATCGGGCAATATCTGCAGCCGACGCCGAAACACCATGCGGTCGAGCGCTTCGTGACCCCCGAGGAGTTCAAGGATTACGAGACCGCCGCCTATGGCAAGGGCTTCCTGATGGTCTCGGCCACGCCGCTGACGCGCTCGTCCTATCACGCGGGCGACGATTTCGCGCGGCTGCGCGCGGCACGGCTGGAGAAGCTGGGCCGCGCCTGAGGCGCCGCCCGCAGCCGGGCCCAGCCCTTTTCTGAGACACGGCCCCGGGCAAGGGGGCGGCGGCGCGCACCCCGCGGGGTGCGCGCCGCCGCTTTCGCGCGCTTTGACCCGCCGTTTTGCCCCGGGCGGGGCG
>JACXUS010000531.1 GCA_014763785.1 Sphingomonadales bacterium
GCGGCTCAACCTGATCGCCACGCGCCCCGAAGCCAATACCCCGGCTCGCGCCCTGCCTTGGGCGCTGGCAGCCTCGGCGATCGTGCCCGCGAGCGCGCTGGTGATCGAGTTCCTCTGGAACCCGCGCGCGGTGATCGGAAATTACCCCTGGGCGCTCGCGGCGATGGCGGGGGCGGCGATGATGGTGCTGCTTGCGCAACGACGCGGCGCACGGGCCGGCGCCTCGCGGCCACGCGATCTGGGGCTTCTCGCGGCAGCCGCGATCCTGATGATCGCGCTGGCTTTCTTCCTGCTGCTGACCAAAGCCGCGCTGACCCTCGCATTGGCGCTGCTGATGGTGCTTGCAAGCCTGATCGACCGGCGCTTCGACCTGCGCGTTTTGAGTTGGGTCGCGCAGCTCGGCGCGGCTGTGATCGGCTATCGGCTGCTGATCGATCCCGGTTTCTTCTACGCGATCGAGGACGCAAGCTGGGCAGAGTTCGCGCTCTCCTATCTTGGTGCGATGGCAGGGTTCGAGGCGACGCGACGGATCGCCCGCAAGGACCGTCCCGTCCTGATTGCGGTGGCCGAGTCCGCCTTGCTGACCACTCTGGCGATGACCCTGACGCTTGGCGTTACCCGCTATGTCGATCTTGACGGGCATAATTTCTGGTTGCCCGGGCTTTGTGCGGCCTCGTGGGCGGCCGTCGCTCTCGCTCAGGTCTGGCGGCTTCCCTCCTCGACACGCGCGGCGCGCGTGATCCGGACGGTCTTTGCCGCGATTTCCGGCGTCACCGCCGCGGGCCTTGCGGCCATCGAGATCGGCACGACAAGCTGGATGGCCAATTTCGCGACGGGCATCGAGGTCAACGGGCCGCCGGTCTTCGACGGGCTCGCGCTGGCCTTCCTGCCCCTTGCGCTGACGCTCGCGCTTGGCGCCTGGGCGATGGGGCGGCGGCAAGAACGGCTCGCTCGGCTGCTACAACGCGCCCTCGTTCCGGGTGCGGCCGCGATAGCGCTGATCTGGGGATTTTTCGAGATCCGCAGGCTGTGGCGTGGCCCCGACCTGTCCGCGTCCGGCCCCTCCGACGGCGAACTCTACAGCTACACCCTGGCGATGCTTCTGGTCTCACTGAGCGTTCTCGCCATCGCGGTCATACGT
>JACXUS010000532.1 GCA_014763785.1 Sphingomonadales bacterium
GCCGATCACCTCGCGCCAGCCTTCCAGGACCGAGGTCAGCGCCTCGAGCTTCGGGTCGGCGCCGCGCAGCTCCTCCATCGTGTCGCAGGGGTCGGCCTCGCCCAGCCAGATCAGCGCGTCGCGGATCCAGCGCGACCAGTCGTTGAAGGAGCCGAGCGGCGCGCGCTGCTGCGGTCGGCCGGCGATGTGGAAGGCCCGCAGGACGGTCAGCCCGGCCGAGACGTAGTCGCCGCGCCGCGCGCTCACCATCGAAAGTGGATCGCGGTCGAAGGCGCGCAGCTCGGGCCGCTCCACCCCAGCGTCGAGGGTGGCGCGGAGCGCGCGGCGGGTCATGTCGCCCTCGAAGGTGAGGTTGTTGCCGGTGGCGAAGATGGCCGCGTTGCTCGGGACCTCCGCGTTCACGGACTTGCCGAGGATCCGGACCTTGAGGCTCGTCTGCGTCATGGTCTGGCAGAGAAGCTCGCCGCCTAGCGGTTCCTCGCAGTTGTCGATGGCGATCAGCACGTCGCCCGCGATCAGTGCCGCGCCCAGCCGCTTCTCCATTTCCTCCTCGGACTTGCCCTGCGCGATCACGGGCGCGGGACGGGCGGTGGCGATCAGGCTCGCGAGGTCCACGAGCATGGACTTGCCTGTGCCCGCCGTCGGCGCGTTAAACCCGTGGAGCGGGGCTGTCGGCAGCGAGCGGCGCACCAGCGCGGTCAGGATGGCCGAGAGGGCGACGGCGCGATCCCCCTCCGTCACGAATGGAAAGGTCGAGATCAGGTCCTTGAGGTAGGCCAGCGCGCGCAGCGCCATGTCCCGGTCGGGATCGCGGGGCAGCGCGGGAAACTGTACATCCTGCGGATCGAACAGCAGCCCGGTCTGCGCATCGTAGCCCGGCAGATCGAGGATCGAGCCATCCGGCCGCAGCGTGGGCGCGTTGATGATGCCGGTCAGCACAGGTAGGCGCCACTGGCCCTCGCGCGCCAGGAAGGTCTCCGCGATCCTGTGCGGGCAGTCGGTGCTGAGCCACTCGCCCTCGCGCTTGTCGAACCGCTTCCAGTTCGCCGCGCGGGTGAAGGCCTCGGCCATGTGGTGCGCCTTCACGTCCACCAGCCGCGGCGCGTCGACCGTGCGCCCATCCGAGACTGCCACCGGCACC
>JACXUS010000533.1 GCA_014763785.1 Sphingomonadales bacterium
GGCCTGCAACGTGCCGCGCGGCGCGGCGCAGTCGGCCGAGGTGCTGCGCGGCGCCGCCGAGGAAGACGCAAGCTTTGCCGTGGTGCAGGTGACCCGCGCCAATGCCGACCGCGTGGCCGGCTGGCCCGCCACCGGCAGCGGCCTGCGCCATGGCTGGATTTCCGCCACCCGCGGCCCCGACAGCCAGATCCTGCGCACCGGCGACCTGGTCGACCTGACGATCTGGGACAGCCAGGAAAATTCGCTGTTCGTGTCGCCCGCGGGGCGCATGACCACCCTGTCGGGGATGAAGGTGTCGTCCTCGGGGACGATCTTCGTGCCCTACCTGGAACAGGTGGTGGTGCGCGGGCTGACGCCCGACCAGGCCCGCAGCGCCATCCAGACCGCGCTGGCCCCGATCGTGCCCTCGGCCCAGGTGCAACTGTCGACGGCGGCCGGGCGGCAGAACTCGGTCGATCTGGTGTCGGGGGTGGTGGCGCCCCGGTCGGTGCCGCTGCCCGACCGAAACTACACCATTCTCAGCCTGATCGCCGAAGGCGGGGGCATCGTGCCGTCTTTCCGCAACCCGGTCGTGCGGCTGATCCGCGACGGCAAGACCTATGAAATCCAGGCCGAACAGCTGTTTTCGGACGGGTCGAAGAACACCACGCTGCGCGGCGGCGACAAGGTGCTGGTGGAAGAGGACCGGCGCTATTTCACCGCCCTTGGCGCCAGTGGCGCGGAAGAGCTGGTCTATTTCCCGAAGGATCGCATTGCCGCGCTGGAAGCGGTGTCGCTGATGGGCGGGCTGGCCGACAGCCGCGCCAACCCCAAGGGCGTGCTGGTGCTGCGCGAATACCCGGTCTCGGCGGTGCGGCTGGACGGCACCGGCCCGGAAAAGCCGCAGGTGGTCTTCGTCTTCGACCTGACCTCGGCCGACGGGCTGTTCGCCGCCCGCGCCTTCCAGATCAACCCCGGCGATACGGAACGCGGCTTTGCCGACATCACCAAGATCGTCTCCGGCAGCTCCGACGCCGTCACCGACCGGCTCGTCGCGCTCTATGGCAGCGTGGTGACGGCCGGCATTCACCGCGCCCCCTCGATCCGCGTGGCCGAAGCGGCCAAGGTGATCGAGAACACCCAGCGCGATCTCAACATCGC
>JACXUS010000534.1 GCA_014763785.1 Sphingomonadales bacterium
GCACATAGGCGCGCGAAAACCGAACGCCGCGCGCGGCCAGCCGGTCGAACTGCGGGGTCTTCAGCGTGGGGTGCCCGGCACAGCCAAGGTAGTCATACCGCAGCTGGTCATACATCACGAACAGGATGTTGCGGATCTCGGCCATGTGCGTCCCTTGCTCCGGTCTTGCCCCCCACACCAGACCACCGGGGCAGGGGCCATGGCAAGGGGGACGAACGCGCCCCTCAGAACACCGACGCCAGCGCCCGTTCGGTGGCGGCGATCACGGTGTCGGCCTCGTCCCGGGTCAGGCACAGCGGCGGGGCGAAGCCAAGGATGTCGCCCTGCGGCATGGCGCGGCCGATCACGCCCTGATCCAGCAGCGCGGCCGCGACGGCCGGCCCGATCTTGCGCGCCGGGTCGAAGAAGCGGCGGTCGTCGCGGTCCTCGACGAATTCGACCGCCGCCATCAGCCCGTCGCCGCGCACCTCGCCCACATGCGGGTGATCGCCCACCGCCGCGGCCAGGCCGGCGCGGAAATAGGCGCCCACCTCGGCCGCGTTCTGCACCAGGTCCAGCCGGTCGATCAGTTCCAGGTTGGCGACGCCGGCCGCGGCGCAGATCGGATGGGCGGAATAGGTCCAGCCATGGCCGATCGGGCCTAAACGATCCGACCCCTCGACCAGAACCTGCCACATCCGGTCCGACACGATCGACCCGGACAGCGGCGCATAGGCAGATGTCAGCCCCTTGGCGATGGTGATCAGATCCGGCGTCATGCCGTAGTGATCGGACCCGAACATGGTGCCCAGCCGGCCAAAGCCGGTGACCACCTCGTCGGCCACAAGCAGGATGTCGTATTTCGTCAGCACCGCCTGGATCGCCGCCCAATAGCCGCGCGGTGGCGGTACGATGCCGCCGGTGCCCAGGATCGGCTCGCCGATGAAGGCGGCGATGGTGTCGGGGCCCTCGGCCAGGATCAGGTCTTCCAGACGGGCCGCGCACTGCGCGCTGAACTGTTCCTCGGTCATCGACCGGTCGTCGCGGCGGAAGTAATAGGGCGCCTCGGTGTGCAGGATCGGGGCGCGCGGCAGGTCGAACTGGTCGTGGAACAGCGACAGGCCGGTCAGGCTGCCGGTCATCACGCCCGACCCGTGAT
>JACXUS010000535.1 GCA_014763785.1 Sphingomonadales bacterium
ATTTCGGGGCCGCCTATGGCCTGACCTTCCACGCGCCCGAAGGCATCAGCACCGAAAGCGAAGCCTCGGCCGCCGATGTCGCCACCCTGATCACCCAGATCAGGGACGAGGCAATTCCGGCCGTGTTCATGGAAAACATCTCGGACCGGCGCCTTCTGGAACAGATCGTGGCGGAGACCGGCGCCAAGGTGGGCGGCACGCTGTTCTCCGACGCCCTGTCGCCGGCCGACGGACCGGCCAACACCTATCTGGGCATGATGCGCTACAACATCGCCACCCTGACGGCGGCGCTGGCCAAGTAAGACGGCGCGCCCGACATCGCCCCCGGCGCAAAGCTGTCGCGCCGGGGTCCCTGACGCCCTGCAAAAGGAACGCCGAAATGACCGACACGCACGACATCCATCTGCACCAGCAGCACGACCACGCGCTTTGGCGGCAGCGCCACATGGAGGCGCTGTCCATCCTCAAGCGGGTCGAGGCGCGGATTTATGCGCATGAGGCGCGCATCCTGGCCCATGAGGCCGAGATTGCCCGCGCCGAGTATCCGCAGGCGCACCAAACGGCTGCGGCCGAGGCCGCGATGGCCGCCGAGGATGCCCGCTTTACCGCCGCTCATGAAGCCGAGGCGCGGCACAATCCCGGCCTGTTCGATGCGATCCGCGCCCTTGTCCCGCATCTGGACGGGGGGGCCTGACCGACCCCGGATCCCCGTCATCGTGCGGACCGGCGCGCCGGGGGCGGGTGGCATCGGACAAGGCGGAGCCCTTTGGGCCGCCGTCAAGGGACAGCACAGGGTTGACCAATAGCGCGACCGGCACGCGGGCCGAGACGCCGACATCAAGGTGACAGTCGCGCCAACGCAGGGGCAGCCGCATGGAGGATAACTCTCCTTTCGGCGCCATGATTTCACCGACAGCCGAAGGCGTCCTCACACCGCTACCGCCGGGTGGAAAACCGCATGACGCCGGCAAAGCCTGCGCGCCGCAGATGCTGTTCGGCGCGAGCAGGCACAGCACCGGGGGCAAAGATCAGGCTTCGGGCAGAACCGGTATGGGCGCGCGCCCAGCCCAACGCGCCCAGCTGCGCGGCCAAGGCCGGTGTGGGGTCATCCGCGGGGCCGCGCAGGGCCGTTGTGC
>JACXUS010000218.1 GCA_014763785.1 Sphingomonadales bacterium
CCCTCGGCCAAGAAAGCCATGGCCGAAGCCGGCCTGACCCCGGCGCAGGTGCAGGGCACCGGCCGCGATGGCCGCATCATGAAGGAAGACGTGGCCGCCGCCGCGGCGAAACCCGCCGCCGCCGTCTCGGTCGCACCGGCCCCGGCCTCGGCGCCGCGCGCGCCGGTTCCGGCCGATGATGCCGCCCGCGAAGAGCGCGTGAAGATGACGCGCCTGCGCGCCACCATCGCCCGCCGCCTGAAGGATGCGCAGAACACCGCCGCGATGCTGACCACCTATAACGAGGTGGACATGTCGGGCATCATGGCGCTGCGCAACGAATACAAGGACGCCTTCGAGAAGAAGCACGGCGTGCGGATGGGCTTCATGTCCTTCTTCACCAAGGCTTGCGTGCATGCGCTGAAAGAAGTGCCCGAAGTCAACGCCGAGATCGACGGCGGCGACATCGTCTACAAGCACTACGTCCACATGGGCGTGGCCGCGGGCACGCCGACCGGCCTCGTGGTTCCGGTCATTCGTGATGCCGATCAGATGTCCTTCGCCGATATCGAGAAAGCCATCGCCGAGAAGGGCAAGCGCGCCCGTGACGGCAAGCTGTCGATGGCGGAAATGCAGGGCGGCACCTTCACCATCTCGAACGGCGGCGTCTATGGCTCGCTGATGTCCAGCCCGATCCTGAACCCGCCGCAATCGGGGATCCTCGGGATGCACAAGATCCAGGACCGCCCGGTGGTGGTCAACGGTCAGATCGTGATCCGCCCGATGATGTATCTGGCGCTGAGCTACGACCACCGGATCGTCGACGGCAAGGGCGCGGTGACCTTCCTTGTCCGCGTCAAAGAGGCGCTCGAAGACCCGCGCCGCCTGCTGCTCGATCTGTGATCCAGACCGGGGCGGCCAAGGCGCCGCCCCTTCCCTTCTCCGCCCCCTGCTTTTCTTGGCAAAAATACTCCGGGGGGCACGGGGGGCAGCGCCCCCCGCCGTAGTCAAAGGACAAGACCATGGCAGAATTCGACGTTATCGTGATCGGCGGCGGCCCGGGCGGCTATGTCTGCGCGATCCGCTGTGCGCAACTGGGCCTGAAAACCGCCTGCGTCGAGGGCCGCGGCACGCTCGGGGGCACCTGCCTCAACGTGGGCTGCATCCCCTCCAAGGCGCTCTTGAACGCGACCCACCACCTGCACGAGGTTCATGAGAACTTCGAGAAAATGGGCCTGACCGGCGCCAAGGTGAAGGTCGACTGGGCCAAGATGCAGGGCTACAAACAGGATGTAGTCGACGGCAATACGAAGGGGATCGAATTCCTCTTCAAGAAAAACAAGGTGACCTACCTGCAGGGCTGGGGCTCGATCCCGGCGGCCGGTCAGGTCAAGGTCGGCGATGAGGTTCACACCGCCAAGTCGATCGTGATCGCGACGGGCTCCGAACCCGCCTCGCTGCCCGGCATCGAGATCGACGAAGAAACCGTGGTGACCTCGACCGGCGCGCTGTCGCTGCCGAAGATCCCGAAGTCGATGGTGGTGATCGGCGCCGGTGTGATCGGCCTCGAGATGGGCTCGGTCTATGCCCGCCTCGGCACCGAAGTGACCGTGGTCGAATATCTCGACGCGATCACGCCGGGCATGGACGGCGAGATTGCCAAATCCTTCCAGAAGATCCTGACCAAGCAGGGCTTCAAGTTCGTTCTGGGCGCTGCGGTGCAGGGCGTCGAAAAGGGCAAGGGCAAGAACAGCGTCAAATACAAGCTGCGCAAGGATGACAGCGAAGCCTCGATCGAGGCCGAAGTGGTGCTCGTGGCCACGGGGCGCAAACCCTATACCACGGGCCTTGGCCTCGAAGGGGTCGGCGTCGAGATGCTGCCGCGCGGCCAGATCAAGACCGATGCGCATTGGGCGACCAATGTGAAGGGCATCTATGCGATCGGCGATGCGATCGTCGGGCCGATGCTCGCCCACAAGGCCGAGGACGAGGGCATGGCGGTGGCCGAGGTGATCGCCGGCAAGCATGGCCATGTGAACTATGACGTGATCCCGGGCGTGATCTACACCACCCCCGAGGTCGCCTCGGTCGGCAAGACCGAAGAGGTCCTGAAACAGGAAGGCCGCGCCTACAAGGTCGGCAAGTTCCCCTTCATGGGCAATGCGCGCGCCAAGGCGGTGTTCCAGGGCGAAGGCTTCGTCAAGATGATCGTCGATGCGGCGACCGACCGGGTTCTGGGCTGCCATATCATCGGACCGGGCGCGGGCGATCTGATCCATGAGATCTGCGTGGCGATGGAATTCGGCGCCTCGGCGCAGGATGTCGCGCTGACCTGCCACGCCCACCCGACCTATTCGGAAGCGGTGCGCGAGGCGGCGCTGGCCTGCGGCGACGGCGCGATCCACGCCTGAGGCGGATGACGACAGGTAGAAGGGGGGCGCGGCCCCCCTTTTGCGTTTCCCCCTTGAGATCAAAGTCCTTTCCATGACCCGCCGCCGCATGTTCCTGACGGCCCTGACGCTGGCGCTCGGCCTGACGCTTGGCGCGGGGCTGCGCCGCAGCCATGACGCGCCGCGCGACCGCGCCCACGTCTTCCTTGCGCTCTTCGAGGCACGCTGCCTGCCGATGCTGCAGGGGCGCCCGGCCGATCTGCGCGGGCTGACCGGGGCGCCCGCGACGCTGCACGACACCGACAATGTGGACCGCGACAGCGGTTTTTCGGTCCGGGCGGATGCCCGCTGGTGCCTCGTCTCGGACCAGTTCGCCCCGCTCGATGCGGCCGAGGGTGCGCGTCTGGCCGAACTCTTGCGCGCGCGCATCCCCGAGCTGACCGGGCTTGCGCAGAGCGACGATATCGTGCGGCTCGGGGATGTCTCGCTGGGCTGGATGCAGGGCACGCCGGGCAGCCCCGGGCGCCATGGCATCCATGCGGTGCAGTTCGGCACCCCGCCGGTGTTCCTGCTGTCGCTGGCGCTGCCGCCTGCACCATAACGGCGAAGGGCGGCCCAAATGGGGCCGCCCCCTTTCCCGAGGGAAGTCCGCGCAGATCTGGGGGACGCCTGCAACGGACCGCGACCCTACCGGATGAGAGGGTTAATCCCCCTTTCTCCCGGGTCAGTCTCTTTACGCAGCAGGTCAGGATTTCTTACGCGGCGGCGCGGATTTTTCGTTAACTTTTTCGTGCAGGCCCGGCGCGACCCGCTGCGGCGGGTCTCAACCGGCCTCGCCACGCGACGCGGCCTCGAGACGGGCCGCATGTTCGCGCCGCAGGGACCGGCGCAGCTCGGCGGCCATCCAGCGCTGTTTCTCGACCGTATCCATGGGCTCGAGCGGCGGCACGGGAACCGGCCGCCCCGCATCATCGACCGCGACCATGGTGAAATAACAGCTGTTGGTATGGCGCCGCGTGCCCGCGCGGATATCTTCGGCCTCGACGCGGATGCCGATCTCCATCGAGCTGCGGCCGGTGTGGTTCACCGCGGCGCGAAACAGCACCAGCTCGCCCACATGGATCGGCTGCTTGAAGGTCACCTGATCGACCGAGAGCGTCACCGCATAGCGCCCCGAATAGCGCGAGGCGAGCGAGAAGGCGACCCGGTCGAGCCAGTTCAACAGCGCCCCGCCATGCACCTTGCCCGAGAAATTCGCCATCTCGGGCGTCATCAGAACGGTCATCTCCAGCGTCTTGCGCTGCTCTTCGGTCAGGTGGTTGCTCATCGCGGCCCTCGTGTCGGTTGCGCCATGTCGGTTGCCCCCTATGGGTAAGCCGCCCTGACGCAAATCGCCACGGCTTTCGGCTTTTCCTGGTGCAAATACTCCGGGGGAGCCGAAGGCGGGGGCAGAGCCCCCTAGCCCGCCAGATGCCGCAGCCCTTGGGTCACATCGGTGCGCACCGCCAGCCGCAGGCCCGGCTCGTCGCCCGCGCGCAGGGCGGCAAGGATCATCCGGTGATGGCGCGGCGGCTCGTTGCGGCGCAGCTTGGTATAAAGCGCGCGCATGGTGGGGCCCAGCTGCAGCCAGATCGTCTCGATCACCGCCAGCATCGCGGGCGCCTGCGCGCGCAGATACAGCGTGCGGTGAAATTCCAGATTGGTGCGGATATAGGCCACCGCATCCTGTTTCGCTACCGCCTCGGCATTGGCCGTATTGATCGCGGACAGCCGGTCGATCAGCGCCAGATGCGCCCGCGGCAGCGCACGCGAGGCGAGCTCCGGCTCGATCAGCGCACGCAGCGCGGCCAGCTCCTCGATCCGCTCGTTCGACAGCTCGGGCGTGGTCACCCGCCCCGAGGACGACAGCATCAGCGCACCTTCCGCCACCAGCCGCCGCAGCGCCTCGCGCGCGGGGGTCATCGAGACGCCGAATTGCTTGCCAAGGCCGCGCAGGGTCAGCGCCTGTCCGGGCATCAGCTCGCCATGCATGATCTGCTGGCGCAGCGTGCGGTAAAGCCGGTCATGCGCGGCGGTTTCGATCGGGCGGGTCGAGATCGTGGTCATGCGCCCATGTGATCACAAATCGCGCGCCCGTCAATTGGCGGCGTCAATTGGCGGCGTCAGTCACGAAATCGGATCGCATGCAGCGCGCCGCCATGGCGCTTGAGCCAGGCGCGTTCGGGCGCATAGCCCGGGCGCAGCCGCGCCACCACCGCCCAGAAGGCGGGGGAATGGTTCATCTCGGCCAGATGCGCGACCTCATGCGCCGCGACATAATCAAGCACCCCCGCAGGCGCCATGATCAGCCGCCAATTGTAGCTGAGCGAGCCATCCGCCGCGCAGGAGCCCCAGCGCGAGCGCGTGTCGCGCAGGGTGATGCGCCGGAACGGGCGGCCAAGGGCTGCGGCATAGTGTTCCGTCGCAGATTGCAGCCGCAGCCGCGCGCAGTGTTTCAGCCATGTTTCCAGCCGCAGACCGAGCCGCTCGGGATCGGCGGGCAGGATCAGCCGGTCCCCGTCTCGGCGCGGGCTGCGCACCGGGCCCGGGGTCAGGGTCAGGGGCGTGCCCTCGAAGGGGATCGTGGCGCCGAAGGTGGGGCGGTCGGGGGCAGGCATGGCGGCCAGCGTGCGCGCGAGCCAATCCGCCTGGCCGCGGGCAAAGTCGATGGCCTCAGTCAGGCGCGCCCG
>JACXUS010000536.1 GCA_014763785.1 Sphingomonadales bacterium
CTCGACGCTTGGGCCGCCGGGCAGCGCCGGTTTCAACTTGGTCCCGTCGCCGTCGAAATCCTCGAAGGCGACGCGCGCGAGCAGCTGCCCGCATGGGAGGCGAAGGTCGATGCGTGGTTCCTCGACGGGTTTTCCCCCGCTAAGAACCCCGAGCTTTGGGGTGAGGAGCTGATGGCTCAGGTCGGTGCCCATACCGCGCCGGATGGCACATTCGCGACCTATACGGCGGCGGGCTTCGTGCGCCGGGCGCTGGAAGAGGCCGGGTTCGAGGTCAGCCGTTCGCCCGGTTTCGGGCGCAAGAGGCACATGTCGCGCGGGGTGAAACATGGTTGAGCAGTCGAACCGCAAGGGCATCCTTCTGATGGTAGCGGTGACCTTCATCTTCGCAATGCAGGACGGGATCTCGCGCCACCTCGCGTCTGAATACAACGTGATGATGGTGGTGATGATCCGATACTGGTTCTTCGCCGCCTTCGTGATGGCGGTGGCCGCGCGCAAGGGCGGCGGGCGGGTCAACGTGCTGACCCATTGCAACGCGGGCTGGCCCGCGACGGTCGACTGGGGGACCGCCACCTCGCCCATCTATCACGCGGTCGAGGCCGGGATCGACATCCACGTCTATGTCGATGAAACCCGCCCCCGCAACCAGGGCGCCCACCTGACCAGCTGGGAACTGAACAGCCACGGCGTCAGCCACGACCTGATCGTGGACAACGCGGGCGGCCACCTGATGCAGCGCGGCGCGGTCGATCTGGTGATCGTCGGCACCGACCGGACCACCGCCCGCGGCGACGTCTGCAACAAGATCGGCACCTACCTGAAGGCGCTGGCCGCGCAGGCCAATGGCGTGCCCTTCTATGTCGCCCTGCCTTCGCCCACCATCGACTGGGGCGTGACCGATGGCCTGGCCGAAATCCCGATCGAGGATCGCAGCCCGCGCGAGGTGACCCATGTCCAGGGCCGCCTGCCCGATGGCCGCATCGCCGAGGTCCAGATCTCGCCCGATGGAACGCCCGCCGTGAACCCCGCCTTCGACGTGACGCCCGCGGCGCTGGTGACCGGGCTGATCACCGAACGCGGCATAGCCCCCGCCACGGCCGAGGGGCTGGCCGCGCTCGCGGCGATGGAGGCG
>JACXUS010000537.1 GCA_014763785.1 Sphingomonadales bacterium
GGGATGCGCCCTGTCCGGGTCCGGGCCGAGGGCGCCGCGATAGTGGTGTGAGGTGCCGGGCCATGGCCGCAGCCGGGACCGCACGGCGCGGGGCCGGGGTGGCCCCGAGGGCCGTCTCAGTCCTTCTTGCGGAACAGCTTCTCGCGGCCGAGCCGTTCCAGCAGTTCGCGCCCGGCCTCGGTGCCGAAATGCGGCTTGTGGTTCAGATCGGGCAGGCGGGCGCGGATCTCGGCGGTCAGTTCCTCGGGCATCAGGCTCAGCGTCGCGGCGCTGACCTGCAGGCTTTCGACCGGGATACCCTCGGCATAGATGATCTCGTGGCGGTCGAAGACCAGCGCGTAATAATCGACATAGCCACCCTCGCGGCGCCAGACATGCTCGCCATCGACGAGATGCTTGGCCTGCACCAGCACCTCGGAGGTGTCGCCCAGCCGCTTGGCGCTGCGGCGATAGAGGAAGATCCGGTGATGGGGGCTGACCACCAGATCGCCCTCATTGCCCAATGTGCCGGCCGGGATCACCACCGGGGCAAAGCTGCCAAGGGCGCGCATCGTGGCGCGGGTGACCAGCCGCAGCGGCTGCGGTCCGCTGTCGCGCGTCAGCACCCGGTCGCCGGGGCGCAGCGTCTCGATCGGGGTCTGGGCGCCGCCGGCAAGGGTGATCATCGTGCCGGTGGTGAAGGCCACGCAGACCAGATCGGCCAGCCGCACCTCGCCCGGGTCGGCATGGGCCTCGATCAGCGTGTAATCAATGCGCGGCGCAATCGGCGAGAGCGGCAGCGCGAGCCGTGCGCCGCCCTCGGTATGGATCAGCAGGATATCGACGCTGTCGCCCTCGGGGGTCATCATCACATGGCGCGCAACCAGTGCGATCCGCTCGCCCGGGGTGCCCGCCTGCGAGCCCGCGCCGATGCGTTGCTCGGCCGCATCCGCGGCCAGCACCAGCCGCTGCGGCCGGGCGCCGCGTTCGAGCTGATAGACATCGCCCGCCTCGCACAGATCGGCCAGATCGAGCCCGTCCCCCTGGTTCGCGCCGGAGGTCACCCAGATCTGGCTGGCGTCGAAGACCTCGACGGACTGGGCAGGCGTGGGCGAGGGCGGGGCGTCGGTCATGGGCTCACATCGGCACGGGC
>JACXUS010000219.1 GCA_014763785.1 Sphingomonadales bacterium
GCATACTTTCTGCACCAAGGCGCCCGAAGCCAAGCCCGGACAGTTGCGCCGAAAGAAAACCGTTCTGCACAGCCGACTTCTTCAGCGGCCTGCTAAAGGCCGTGGTCGCGCCGCTGCGCGCCCCCGCCGAAGCAACCGCCCCGCTGATGCGGCGCACCCGCTGAAGCACCCGGCGCGCTGATGTGCGCCCCCGCTGATGCGCCCGGCCCGCTGATGCAGCCGCTGTCCGATGCGCCGCGCTTGCCGATGCGCCGCAGCCAGTGCCCGGTCGAGCGGAACATTTCCCCCGCGGTGAACACACCGCCCCCTCGACCCACTGACCGGCGACCCACTGATCGGCGATCAACTGGCCCGTATCTACCCGCCCCCGATCCCTTGCCGCAGACTTGCGACCGTCCGGTGACCTGAGCGCCCAGTCCCTGTGCCCGATCTACTGGCCCGATCTACTGGCCTGAACCGGGGCCTGACCCTCGCGCCCGCGTCTCAAGCTCCGAGGACCCGCACCCCAATCACATGCCCCCCCCGCGGAGCCAATGACCGAGTGCACCGGGGCGATGATGCCCCAAGGGGCCTGCGCCGCCAGCCCTACGCCACCCGATGCGGCCCCGGCGACCGCCGCGGGGACCCTGCCCCGCTCCTGAAGCGACCCGCATCGACCCTCGCCCGGGGCTCCGCCTCGCGCGGCGTGCCAGCCGGGGTGCCCGCGCGTCATGCCTCTCTGGCAGGATCAGCGGATTGCCCGGCGCAAGCGCCGGGCCCCGGGGCCGCGCCGCCCGCAAGCGGGCGGCCCCCGGCGCCCCGGCTTACTTGATCACGCCGACCTCGCGGTAATAGCGCTCGGCGCCCGGATGCAGCGGGATCGAGAGGCCCGAGATCGCATTCTCCAGCGTGATGTTCTTGGCCGCCGCATGGGCCGCGCCCAGCCGGTCGAGGTTCTCGAACAGCAGTTTCGTCATCTGATAGGCGGTCTCGTCATCAAGCTCGGCGCGGGTCACCAGCACATTGCCGACGGCGGCGGTCGCCACATCCTCGGTCTGGCCGTTGTAGGTATTGGCCGGGATCACCGCAGGCACATAGGGCGCGCCGATCGTCTCGACCACCTCGGCCGGGATCGCCACCAGATTGATGTCATGCGTCGAGGCGAGGTCCTTGATGAAGGCCACCCCCAGCCCCGAGGATTGCAGCGTCGATTGCAGCTGGCGGTTCTTGATCAGCTCGGCCGATTCCGAATAGGGCAGATATTCGACCTTGCCCATGTCGTCATAGCTCATGCCCGCGGCCTTGAAGATTTCCCGCGCATTGAGCTCGGTCCCCGAGGCAGGCGCGCCCACGGAAATCGTCTTGCCCTTCAGATCGGTGATCGTGGCGATACCCGCATCCTTCTCGGCGACGATCTGGATATAGTTGGGATAGATCGCGGCCAGCGCGCGCAGGTTCTCCAGCGGCTTGGGGAAGCCGGCCTCGGCATTGCCCTCCCAGCCGGCCTTGACCGAATCGCCCAGCGCAAAGACCAGCTCGGCCTTCTTCTGCCCCAGCAGGTTGAGGTTTTCGACCGAAGCCTTGGTCGCCTGCACCTGCGTGCGCGCGCCCTCGATCTTCTCGCCGTAGATTTCGGCCAGCGCGACGCCGAGCGGGTAATAGACCCCCGAGGTGCCGCCGGTGGCGATGTTGATGAATTCGGCATTGGCCGCAGGCGCGATCAGGGCAACCCCGGTCAGCGCGGCGGAAAAGACCTTGGCCTTGAACCCGAACATGCGATTTCCTCCCATTGCAAGTCTTGGTGGCGCAAGCCTGACCGAGCGCGCTGGTCCCGCAAAGATCTTTCGCGCAGCGGTGGGAATTTCAGCACATCCGCACAAATATCTGACAGATCACGGATTTTTCACGCGACCGTTACAGCGTGACGTTAACGATTTGGCAAAAATCCGCCCCGCACCAATCTGCACGGCGAATTTTCGCCAGGATCATTCGACCCGCAGCCCGTATTTCGCGATCTTCTCGGCCAGCGTCCGGCGCGGCACGCCGAGCGCCTCGGCGGCCTCGGCCACGCGCCCGCCCGCCAGCCGCAGGGCCTCGTCGATCACCTCGGCCTCGTAGCGCGCGACGCGTTCGGGCAGACTGGGCGCGGGCGCCTCGGGGGCCGCGCCCGGCAGCCGCAGCCCCAGCAGATGCCGCTCGGCCGCGGCGCGCAGCTCGGCGGCATTTCCGGGCCAATCCTGCAGCGCCAGAAGCCGCAGATCGGCATCCAGAAGCGGCGGCACCGGGCGGCCAAGCCGCTCGGCCCCCTCGCGCAGGAACCGGGTATAGAGCAGCCCGATATCCTCGCGCCGCGCCCGCAGCGGCGGCACCGCCAGATCGACCGCGCTGAGCCGGTGATAGAGATCGGCGCGGAAGGCCCCCGCCGCCACCAGCGCGGGCAGATCGGCATGGCTCGCCGCGATCACCCGCAGATCGACGGGCCGCGGCGCATTCGAGCCGATCCGCTCGATCGCGCGATCCTGCAAGGCGCGCAAAAGCCGCGCCTGCAACGCGGGGCTCAAGCCCTCGACACCATCCAGAAACACCGTGCCGCCATTCGCGTGTTCCAGCTTGCCGATGCGCACCGCCGTGGTGCCCGCGACAAAGCCGCGCTCGTGGCCGAAGAGCTCGGCCTCGAAGGCCGCCTCGGGGCGCGGGGTGCAGTCGATCACCACGAAGGGCCGCCGCGCGCGGCGCCCGAAATCGTGCAGCGCGCGGGCGAGGTGTTCCTTGCCCACGCCCGGCTCGCCGCGCAAGAGCACATCGACGGGCAGATCGGCCAGCTGG
Source organism: Sphingomonadales bacterium (assembly GCA_014763785.1). Classification (GTDB taxonomy): domain Bacteria; phylum Pseudomonadota; class Alphaproteobacteria; order Rhodobacterales; family Rhodobacteraceae; genus Rhodobacter. The sequence goes on from JACXUS010000219.1 coordinate 2,806, forward strand.
CGCACCGCCTCGCGAAAGCCCTCGATCGCGGGCGAAGCCCCCGCCAGCCGCGCCTCGAGCCGGGCCGCGGCGGCGATCGACCATTCGGGCGCGCGCAGCTGGCGGCGCATCCGCCGCGCCTCGACCGCGCGATCGAGCACCGCCACCAGATGCTCGGCGACATAGGGCTTTTCGAGGAAATCATAGGCGCCCTCGCGCATCACCTCGACCGCCACCGGCACATCGCCATGCCCCGAGAGCAGCACCACCGGCAGGTCGGGATCGGCCGCGCGCAGCTGCGCGAGCACACCCCGGCCATCGAGGCGCGGCATCCGCAGGTCGGTTACCACGCAATCGGCCTGCGCGGGGTCGAGCTGATCCACGGCCGCCTGCGGGTCGGTATAGGTCGCGACCTGAAAGCCCGAGGCGCGCAGCCAGTCGGCGGCCGCCTCGCACAGCCGCGGCTCGTCGTCGATGAAGGCAATCGTGCCGCGCTCGGTCATCTCGGGTCCTTGAAGATCGGCAAATCGAGCTCGGCCAGCGTGCCGCCGCCGGGGCGCGCGGCGAAGGCCAGCCCCGCCCCCATATGCTCGAGGATCGTGCGGGTGATCGCAAGGCCAAGGCCCAGCCCCTCGCCCGAGGTGCGGGTGGTGAAGAACGGCTCGAAGATCTGCGCGCGCAGCTCCTCGGGGATGCCGGGGCCGCGGTCGGCGATGGTCACGCGCAGGCGGGCGCCGTCGGTGCGGGCGGTGATCTCGACGGGCGGATCGTCGGCCGCCTCGGGATGGGCCGCGCGCTGCGCCTCGGCGGCGTTGAGCGCCAGATTGGTCAGCACTTGTTGCAGCTGGGCGGGCTGGCCCGCGACGGGCGGCAGGCCGGGCGCCAGATCGGCCCGCAGGCTCAGCCGCAGTTCGCGCAGCCGCGGCTCCAGCACCTCGGCCGCCGTGGCCACCACCGCGGCCAGATCGACCGGCTCGGGCGCGCCCGGTTTTTGCCGCGCACCGAAGCGTTTGAGCGTGCGCACCATCTCCTGCATCCGGTGCAACAGTGCGCGCGCCGAGGCAAGGCTGCGCCCAACCCTCTCGGGGTCCGCACCGCGCAGATGCAGTTCCGCCGCCGCCAAGGTGGTATCGAGCGCCGACAGGGGCTGGCTCACCTCATGCACGATGCTCGACGACATCCGCCCGAGCACGGCGAGCTTGGCCGCATGGACAAGGCTGTCATGGGTGCGGCGCAGCTCGTCCTCGGCGCGGCGGCGCTCCTCGACCTCATGCGCGAGCGCCCGCGTCCGCTCGGCCACGCGGGCCTCGAGCCAATCGGCCTGATCCAGACGCAGCCGCACGATCTGCCGCCGTTGGCGCCAGATCAGCCCCAGCACCACCGCCAGCGCCATTCCAAGCCCGCTCAGCGCCGCGACGAGCCGCGCGCGGTCGGTCACCGGGCCCAGCGGCTCGGCCGCCAGAATGCGCCAGCCGTCGGGCTCCAGCGCCTCGGTGGCCAGCCGCATCGGGCCATCGGCCGCGCTCAGGATGCGGTCATCATCGACCAGCGGCGCGGCCGCGGCCAGATCGAGCCCCTCATAGCGCCGCTCGGCCCAGAGCAGCGCCAGCGGGCCCTGCGCCAGCCCGGTGAGCGGGCGATAGCGCCACGCCTTGCGCCCGGCCAGAAACACCACGCCGAAGTCATCGGCCAGACCCACCGCCTCGTTGCCGCGCACCCATGTCGCTTCAAGCGGCGCCATATCGACCTTGACCACCGCCACGCCCAAGGGCGCCTCGGCCGGGCCGATCCGCGCGGCGAGGAAATAGCCGGGCTTGCCGGTGGTCACGCCGACCGCGTAATAGCGCCCCTCGCCCGCCCGCATCGCATCGCGGAAATAGGGGCGGAAGGCGTAGTCCTGGCCAAGGAAGCTGCCCGGGCGGTTCCAGTTCGAGGCGGCGACCGTGCGGCCCTGCGCATCGAGCAGGTAAAGTTCGTCGACCGCGGAAAGCGCGCGCACCGCCTCGAGGTAGAGATTGGCCGGGACCATGCGCGCGGCATCATCCTCGGGGCCCGCGGCCAGAAGCGCCAGAATGCGCGCATCGCGCCCGACGACCGAGGGCAGATAGCGGAAGCGCTCGATTTCCGAGACGACCGAATGGCGGGTGACGGTGAGCCGGTCGGCCAGCCGCTGATCGAGCGCGGCCAGCCCCGCGCGATGGGTGATCTGATAGCTGATGCCCGCCGCGCCCAGCACCAGCGCAGAGGCGAGCACCGCCCAGAGCGCCGCGCGCGGGCGCAGCCGCGGCCAGAGC
>JACXUS010000220.1 GCA_014763785.1 Sphingomonadales bacterium
CCCCGGCCCCTCCCGAGGCCGAACGCACCGCCGCCCGGACTGCCGCCCGAGCCGCCGGGCAGATCAGCTGAGCCGCAGGCCTCAGCGGAGCTTTCGATAGAGCGCGAAGACCTTCGGTCCTTCGATCAGATAGCGCCGCCATAACCGGCCCGGGTTCGAGGCCAGCCGGTGCAGCCATTCCAGACCGGCCATCTGCATCAGCGCCGGGGCCCGCACCTGATGGCCCGTCAGGAAATCGACCGCCGCCCCCACGCAGAGCGCATGACCGCCCGCAGCGCCGCGGCGCACCAGATCGGCGGCGAACTGTTCCTGTTTCGGAAAGCCCAGACACAGCAGATGCAGCGCGGCGCCCGAGGCCTCGACCGCGGCCAGCGCCGTGTCCCAGGCCTCGGTGCCGGGCGCCATGATCGGCGCGGGCACATGGATCAGCCGGTGCCCGGGAAACAGCGCGCAGAGCCGCTCGAAATTCGCCCGGTCCGGTCCGGTGACCGAGATCGGCAGCAGGGCCGAGCGCGGATCGGCCAGCAGGTCGCGGACCATGTCCGAGCCGGGATAGGTCATCAGCTTGATCCCGCGCATCCGCCCCAGCCGGGCCAGAATCCGGCTGTCACAGATCCTGTAGTCGGCCGCCGCATAGATCGCGCGCAGGCCCGCATCCTCGGACAGGCGCACCACATGATCGACATTCGGGGTCACGATCAGCCGCAGCGGCGCGGCCGGATCCGAGGTCAAAAGGACCTCGTGCCAGTGCGCGGCCGGCGCGACACTGAAATCCACATCGAGAAAGGAGATCGTCTTCATGCCAGGCCCCTGAGCAGATCGGCGGCACCGTAACCGCCCGCGCGGACGGAGGCGACGGCAAATCGTGTCGAGGCCGCGACTTTCCGGCCCTGACATCAACAAACGCCGCCCCGGGGGCGGCGCAAGAGGGAAGAGCGGCGACCTCAGCGGCCGGTGCGGCGCACCACGATCAGCGCGGTGCGCAGGATCAGGCCAAGGTCGCGCAGCAGCGAGGTGGTCTCGAAATAGCGGTTGTCGAAGCCGACGCGGGCCGCGAAAGAGGTCGCATTGCGGCCCTCGACCTGCCAGATGCCGGTGATCCCCGGACGCATCCGGAAATAGGCCTTGCCGCCCGCCTCGCGGTAGATTTCTTCCTGATCGATCAGGAAGGGACGCGGGCCGACGAAGCTCATGTCGCCGCGGAACACGTTGAACAGCTGCGGCAGCTCATCCAGACTGGTGGCGCGCAGGAAGCGGCCGGCGCGGGTGATCCGCGGGTCCTTGGACAGCTTCTGGTTCACATGCCATTCGCGGGCCAATTCGGGGCAGTCGTCGCACATCGCCTTCAGCGCGGCCTCGGCATCGACCACCATGGTGCGCAATTTCCAGCAATTGAAGATGCGCCCGTCTTTGCCCACGCGCGGCTGGATGAAGAAGCCGGGACCGCCGTCTCGGCGCACCCAGAACCACAGGGCGATAATCACCGGCACGATCACCGGAGCCAGGAACAACGCGAGGAACATGTCAAAAAGCCGCTTGCCGAACCGGCGGTAGAGCCCGAACGAGCCCTCCTCCGAGCCGAGAGGGGCGGTTCCGGAAACCGGGGAAACAGAAAGTTTCATGCGCTTGCCTCGTCTAGCCATCCCACCACGGAACAGGTCCGGCGCGGGCTTTCGATCAGGTCCGACCACAGCCCCGGCACAAGCGCATCCCTGCCGGGGAAACCCCGTCCTGACGCGCGAGATGGCAGACTGGCAGCAGCCGGAGGTTCTCTCCGAGGTGGAAAACGCCCCGATCCCCCGGGACGATTCCTTTTTGTCTTGGCCGATAGCCGGATCAGGCCGCCTTGCGGCGACGCTTCACCAGACCAACCACCCCCAAAGCACCGACCAGCAGCGGCAGCGACGCCGGAACCGGAACAGCACTCACTTCGATATTCGACACCGCAAAAGTCCCGGCGGCGCCGAAGTTGCTGAGGCTCACCGAATAGGTCCCGGCCTCGAGCACATAGCTGTACGAGGTCGAGGCCAGATTCTCGACGACATAGAAGGCGTCGCCGTCCGCTTCCACACCGGTGACAACCGCAAGCACGTTCATGCCGGCGGTATCGATGTCGAAGGAAACGGAAGTGGTGGTGCTCAGAGTGGCCGTGTAAACGGTCGAGTTCAGCTCGAAAGCGGTGAGCATCACGTCGATCGAATCCGGACCAGTCGGGGTGACAGTGGCGGCCGCAGCAGCGGACGCAAGCCCGCAGCCCAGGGCTGCAGCAAGCGCAGCAGTCTTGATGGTCGCGATCATCAGTCTCTCCAAACGAAAGTGCCTGGCACGAACCAGGCAATGAACATATCCGAACGATCACCGGATATGAGGACAGCTTACGTTGGGTGACTTTACGTTTCAATAACCATGGCACGACATTTCTGCGACGCAGCAAGGGTTCGCCTGCGAAAAACAGGGCGATGCCGAAATTATAAGCGGTTTGGAGGCTGCGGGTTTCCATTGCAGAAACAGTGTCCTTAGGTTCCTCGCATTATTGACCGCGGCTTCGGGCTGGAGAGTGAAGAATTTTAGGCAAATTCTGGGAGTTTGGGCCGGTTTCGGCGCCGGTTTGCCTCGTTTCTGACGGTTTCCGAGCGAATCGCCCGGCGGTCTGCCGCGCAGGACACGGCAGATCCGGGGCCCATCGGGGGGGGCAGGGCGCCGGTTGAGGCGCGGTGAAGGCCATGCAAAACGACAGGCCCCGCGCCGGGCGGGGCCTGTGCAACGGTCGGTGATCCGGGGGCGCCTGACCTCAGATGCCCTTCCAGCCCGCCACCTCTGGGGTCCACCACTTGCGCATTTCTGCATCTGCGAGAGAGCCTCGGTTGCGCCCAAGCTGCCAGTCTCCCGGTGCTCCGTGCATGAATACCTTAGGCGTGACGCCAGCCACCACGCCCCCTGCCGCGAAGACCGGATCGAAGTTCGCCGCGTTGAACATCTGCCCGCGCACAGCCGGGCTAGTCAGGTCGATATAGTCATTAGCGACCCACAGCGCCCGCACATCAAGAGCATTCGGATAGCCGGTTGCGCCGAAGGTGAACTCCGTCGGGCTGAAGCCGATGTCTGCGGTGCTGCTCAATGCACGCGAGCTAGCGGTGTTGTTCGACAGCGAGTAAAACAGCCCCGCATCCAGATCTATGCTGAGCCCGATCCAGCGAGACGACCCGACCGGAGGCGTATCATTGCGCACCGCGATATTCGTGCCACCCGCGCTTTTGATGATAAACCCCTGTGCCGTGTTGTAAAACACGCGGCCCCCGATCCGGATCAGATCGACGCGATCTGTGCTCAACCGGCCGACATTCATGACAACCGTGAAGCGGCGCTTGTTCGGGAAGCCGTTGCTATGCAGGATTTGCCCCAGCGGCGCGTCGGCCCGGACCCATTCAAACCCATCAGACAGCCGGTACAGCACCGCGCGCCCGACGTGACGCCCCGAGGCATTGCTGGCCATCACGAAAACCTCGCGATAGGCGTCGGTCATTGCCACGCCCTGCCAGATAAGTTCGCCAGCTGCGTTGACCGAGACCACCCCGTCAGCATTGCCGCCGACGATATCCCAGCGCGTAGGAGTGCCCATCCGACGCATCCGGTGCAGCACCGTGCCCGGCCCGGCCCCTGCTGGCACAGCGATACCCTCGTCGTCAATTACGAAGGGCGCACCGCCGTCCAGCGCAGCCGCGATCCGAGTGTAGTTCGCCGCCAGAACAGCATTGCCTGCGGCATTCCAGTGCAGCCCGTCCGCCGTCATAGAGGACGGGTAAACACCTTGCTTCATCTGCGCCAGATCAGTCGCTCCGGGGCTGGCCACCGCGCGCACCAGCCATTCCTCGGGATCGACGTAATTATCGCCATAGCTCGCGCGGAGGGCCTCCTCGACCCGCTTCTCGGCATAGGCCCCACCGCCCTGCGGACGGACGTATGGCCGCGGCGGCTGGCTGATGCAGACAGGGCCGACGATGTGCGAGACCATCTCGTCAATCGCGGTGGTGATGACATCGGCGTAGCCCTGCTGGCTATCCTGATCCGGGCTCGACAGCAGGTTGTTTGTGCCAGCCATGATCAGCGATACGTCATCAAGCTCGCCAGCAGGCGCCACAGCCACCCGTGCGCCGATCTGCGGGGCTGTTTCCCCCGATACCCCTCGGTTATTGATAGGCTGCCCGCTCAGATGATCGCTCATCAGCGCAACCCAGCGTTCCGGCGCCGTCACTTGCAGGCTCTCGGTCAGGCTGTCGCCCCATGCAGTCACGCCGCGGCTGAGCACGTGCATAGGCGCGGCGGCCAGCTCGGTATCGTTGAGCGCAGCCATGCCCGCCCAGGTGGTGACCACCGGCAGCTCGGGATCCGGCGTGCCGCCCCCCTCGCCGAGCGTGACAAGACCGCTCTCGGTGGTCACCTGCACGATGACGCTCTGTCCGGCACTGGTCGGCAGCTCCGCGGCATCGCCGGTCACCGTGCCGGTGATCCATGTCGCGCCGGCATCGCCCGAATAGCGCACCGCAACAAGCCCGGTGGCGCGCACCGAAATCGTCCCATCGGCATTCGCCGTCACTTTCGGGCCCCCCGATCCGCGGAACGGCCCCGCTCCCAATCCGATCATCAGAACACCCCCAGCAGCGACCCGGCGGTGGTGCCCGTGGCATGGACGCGCCGGATGCGCATGCCGTGGATGCCGCCCGCCGCAAGGCCGGTAAAGGTCACGATGTCGCCGTCGATCAGGGTGACGGTCAGATCGCCTTCGGCGCCCAGATAGATACCGCGGGTGATGAAGGGCAGGTCGCTGTCATCGTCCGGGGTGATGGCAAAGGCGCGCGAGATCGGCGAGGTCCAGCCGGGCTGGGTTCCGTGAAAAAGATCGGTCATGGCATACTCCTGCTGAGAAGATCGCCACAGGCTTCGCCCGAAATGATTAACAACGCCCGGGACCAGCGCGCGCTGCCCCCCGCGCGGCGGGCCGGTGGAAAGCCCGCAACGCCGCCCGAAATCCGGGCCATGCCGGCATGAGGCGGGCCCGGGCGGGCCCGCCT
>JACXUS010000538.1 GCA_014763785.1 Sphingomonadales bacterium
GCCGCTGCCGACGCGGATCGGCGGGTTCGGCGGCGTGAAAGGGCTGCGCGATTACTTCCTGCGCGAGCGCATCACCCATGTCATCGACGCGACCCACCCCTTCGCCGCGCAGATGAGCCGCAATGCAATCGAGGCCTGCGGTCAGAGCGGCCTCCCCCTTCTGTCCCACGAACGCATGCCGTGGCAGGCGAGCCCGGAAGATCGCTGGACGCGCGTGCGCGACATGACGGCGGCCTGCGCCGCCCTGCCCGAGAGCGGCGCGCGCGTGTTTCTCGCCATCGGCAAGCAGCAACTGGGCGAGTTCGCGGCCAAGCCCGAAAATCACTACCTGCTGCGCTTGGTCGACCCGCCAGAGGGTCCGCTGCCGCTGCCCGATGCGCACGCCGTGATCGCGCGCGGACCGTTCGACGTGGCGGGCGATACCGCGTTGATGCAGGACCATCGCATCACCCATATCGTCGCCAAGAACGCAGGCGGGCGCGGCGCGGAAGCCAAGCTGATCGCCGCCCGCGCACTCCGCCTTCCGGTGATCCTCGTTGACCGGCCAGCCCTGCCGCCGCGCGAGAGCCGCGACACGCTTGAAGGCGTTATGGAATGGCTCGCGGCTCATCCGGCGGCTCCGGCAACGGAAGTGCCGCGCGGCGTGTAGACCCAACGCCCGACGCGGCGGGTCTGCGAGTTTCCGACCAGAACGACGGTGCGCATATCTGCCATCTCGGGCGCGGCCTCGGCCAGCGTCACCACCCGCAGCGCCTCGTCCGGGGTCGAGACCGCGCGGGCGAAGATGATCAGCCGTTCGGGTTCACATTCCTCGCGCAAGACCTCGAGCACGCGGGCGAACTGATGCGGGCGCGACTTCGAGCGCGGATTGTAGAAGGCCATCGCGAAATCGCCCCGCGCGGCATGGCGCAGGCGGTGTTCGGCCAGATCGAAGGGCTTGAGATTGTCGCTCAGGTTGATCGCGCAGAAATCATGTCCCAAAGGCGCACCCGCGCGGGCGGCCGCGGCCAGCATCGCGGTGATACCGGGCAGAATGCGGATCTCGGTGCCAGCGAAATCGGGCGCGGTCTCGAGCCGTTCGAACAAGGCCGAGGCCATCGCGAAAACCCCGGGATCGCCGGAGG
>JACXUS010000539.1 GCA_014763785.1 Sphingomonadales bacterium
GCATCGCCCATGGCTACGATCTGGCGCAGTCGCCGCGATGGCCCGGCGCTGCTGGCGCGGCGACTGCGCCAGATCGTAGCCATGGGCGATGCAGGGGCTGGCCGCAATGATCAGCGACGGGCCGGGATGCGCCTCGGCCTCAAGCATCGCCTGTACGGTCTGGTCTGGCCGGGCCTGAAGGCCAACTTCGGCGACATAGACATGGCCGTAGGACATGGCGAGAAGGCCAAGATCCTTCTTGCGCCCCGCCTTGCCCGCCACGGCGAACTTGGCCGAGGCCCCCGTGGGCGTAGCCTTGGACGCCTGCCCGCCGGTGTTGGAATAGACCTCGGTATCCAGCACCAGCACGTTCACCTTGCGCCCCGAGGCCAGCACATGGTCCAGCCCGCCATAGCCGATGTCATAGGCCCAGCCATCGCCCCCTACGATCCAGAGGCTGGTGGGCACAAGAGCATCAAACTCGGCGGGCGGTTGGTCGGCTGGCCATGCTGCGAACGCTTGGGCCAGCAACGTGCGGATGCGGGCGACTTCCGCAGGGTCTGCCGTCTGCGCCGGGATCGCGGCCAGCGCCGATGTGAGCGCCTCAGGCAGGACCGCCCGCGCCGCCGCCAGCGCCTGCGCGCGGCGGGTGTCGAGCGCCAGCCGCATCCCCAGGCCGAATTCGGCGTTGTCTTCAAACAGCGAGTTCGACCATGCCGGCCCGCGTCCCGCGGAGTTCTTCGTCCACGGCGTGGTCGGCAGGTTGCCACCGTAGATCGAGGAACAGCCCGTGGCATTGGCAATCAGCAGACGGTCGCCGAACAGTTCGGACAAAAGCCGCAGATAGGGGGTTTCACCGCAGCCCGCGCAGGCGCCGGAGAATTCGAACAGTGGCTCGCGGAAGGTCGCCGTGCGCCGGTCGATCGGCAGGGCATCCAGCGGGGCCGATGGGAGCGCGCGGAAGAAGTCCCAGGCTTCGCGCTCGGTATCGAGATGATCGGACAAAGCGGCCGAAACCAGCGCCTTGCGTTTCGGATCGTGGCGGTCACGGGCCGGGCAAAGTTCGATGCAGAGCCCACAGCCGGTGCAATCCTCGGGCGCGACCTGCACGGTGTAGGCCATGCCTTCCAGTGCGGGCTCGAAC
>JACXUS010000540.1 GCA_014763785.1 Sphingomonadales bacterium
GCCGTGTCAGGCGCCGATCAGCACCGGGCCGCGATAGCTTTCGCCGCGCGTCAGCATCGCCCAGATGCCGCGCGCCATCTTGTTCGCCAATGCGACCGCCACGACCGGGACTGGCTTGCGATCCAGCATCCGTGCGAGCCACGACCCCTTTGGCGCTCCCCGGCGCGAGGCCCAGCGGATCACCGCGGTCGCCCCGATCACCAGCAATCGCCGGATGTCACGTTGCCCCATCTTCGAGGTTTTCCCCAGCTTCTGCTTGCCGCCGCTGGAATGCTGGCGCGGCACGAGACCGAGCCAGGCGGCAAAGTCGCGGCCGCGCCGGAACTGCTCCATCGGCGGGGCGAAGGTCTCGACAGCAAGCGCAGTGATCGGCCCGACGCCCGGCATCGTCTGCAGCCGGCGCGGCATGTCCGCTTCGTTCGACAGCGCCGCGATCCTGGCTTTCAGCGCATTGATCCGGTCGGTCAGGAGGGCGATCTGGTCAAGGAGCATGCGGCAGATATCCCGGGCCAGCTCGGGCACATCGCTTTCTGGATCGTCGACGACCCTGGCGAGGCGCGGCAGGTAGCCGATCCCCTCGGGAGCGACATGGCCGAACTCGTAGAGATGCGACCGCAGTGCGTTCACCGCCTCGGTGCGCTGCTTCACGAGCTGCTCGCGCGTCCGGAACGCGACGGCCCGCGCCTGCTGGTCAGCGGACTTCGGTTCGACGAAGCGCATGGTCGGCCGCAGCGCCGCCTCGACGATGGCCTCCGCGTCGGCGGCGTCGTTCTTCTGCCGCTTGAGGAACGGCTTGACGTAATGCGGCGCGATCAGCCGGACGTCATGTCCGTGCCGCGCCATCTCCCGCGCCCAATGGTGCGCGCTGGCGCAGGCCTCCATCGCCACGAGGCACGGCGGCTGGTCCGCCATGAACCGCGCGAACTGCGGCCGTGACAGCTTCTTGCGGAATACGACGGACCCGTCCGCCGCGGCCCCATGAACCTGGAACACGTTCTTTGCCAGATCCACGCCGATGATGCTAACCTTTCCCATGGATGCCCTCTCCTACAGCTTGTGCTTCGACACCACGAGTTTGGCACATCGCGATGCCGTCAGGGGAGAGCGGCATCCACCCCATCTC
>JACXUS010000541.1 GCA_014763785.1 Sphingomonadales bacterium
CCTTGGCGGCAGCGCGCTCGGCGCGGCGGGCGGCGCGGCGTTCCTTGGCGGTCATCGGTGCGGCTTCGGCTTCGGCGCCCGCACTGGCCCCCGCCGCGGGCGCATCGAGCGAGGTCGCCGCGATCGCCTCGGCCCCCAGCGCCCCGGCTGCGGCCTTGGCGGGATCAGCCTTGGCGGGATCGGCGGTGGCGACCTCCGGCGCACTGACCAGCGGCTCGACCGGGCTTTCCTCGCGGCGCAGCGCCACGACCGACAGCTTGCTCGGCGCGCCCGCCAGAATATCGAGCGCCGCCGCCGCATCCGAGCTGATCTGCAGCTTCGGCCCGGGGTTTTCGCGCTCGCGCCGGAACAAGGCACCGATCACGAATTTGCCGTTCGCGGGGTTGCGGATGATCACCCGCTCGGGGTCCTTCACGCTGGGATGCGCGACCCAGACCCCGCCGAGCGACGGCCGCCCGTCCCACAGCCCCGCCTCTTCGACCGAGAACACCTCGGGCGCTTCGACATCGCGTTCGACGATCCGCGCGCTCGAGGCGGGGGCCGGGGCCTCGGCGCCCTCGGCCGTCTCGCCCTTGGGTGCGGATTTGAAGGGGTTCGCCCCCTCCTGACAGGCAGCCAGCGACAGGCCAAGGCCCATCACCAATGCCACCCGCGCCAGACCCGTCGCCGCCCCCGTCGCCGCCTTGAACCGCATGCTGCCCTCTCACCGCGCAGGCTTGTGCGCCCGCGTCCTTCACCATCGCCTGCCGCCGCCACTGCCCAAGCCGGGCGCGCAGGGCGACTTTGGCGCGACTCTAGCGAACTGGCGCGGGCAAGGAAAGCGCCCTGCCGCCGCCGCGCGGAAATCAGCGCGCTCCGGGCTTTCAGAATCGCGTGATCCGGTTTAGGAGCGCCCGATCGGAAGTGTGGCCGAGTGGTTTAAGGCTCTGGTCTTGAAAACCAGCGAGGGGGAGACCCCTCCGTGGGTTCGAATCCCACCGCTTCCGCCAGTCAGGCGTCGCCCATGTGCTCCGGCGCCCCGCAGCCGAGCGGGGCGCCGAGCCCTGTCAGGGGCAGAGGATCGCGTCGATCTCGACCAGCGCGCCCTTGGGCAGGGCGGCGGCCTCGAAGGTGGTGCGGGC
>JACXUS010000542.1 GCA_014763785.1 Sphingomonadales bacterium
AAAACACGTTACAGGACGTGATCACGAAACTTGAGCCGGACCTGTTTCTGACTGTCACAGGACTGACAGTGAAGGATTTCCACCTGCTCGTGCGCCTAAAGGTGTTCAACACCGAGCAAATGAACCAGGCCATCTTCGCTTTCCGGCGCTACGAGGATGCCTCGCTGCGCTACACAGGCATCGAGAGCCATAAAGGACTGACGCACTACGGGCTGTACGACACTGTGGTCGCGAGGGAATGAGCCTGATCGGGTCCTCAAGCGGACAATTGGCCAAGGCAAGAGCGCTCATACCCTCCACCTTTCCCAAACATTCCCAATAGCTTGAAGCTCCGTTTCGGGCGATTCTGCCGCCCATGCGGACTTTTCTCCATCGCCTTCTCGGCCTCGCGCGCGCTCGCGGCTTCGACGCTGCGGGTGGCGGGCGGCGTTGGGAGGGGGCGCGGACGGTCGACGGGCTGAACGCGGCGATCCTTGCGGGCGCGACCACGGCGGCGCGGCGTGCCGGGTGGTATGCGCGGAACAATCCTTGGGTCGCGGCGGCGGTGGACAGCCTGGTCGGCAATGTCGTCGGCGCGGGCATCAAACCGCAATCCACCCACCCGGACCGAGCCGTGCGCGAACGGCTGCAAGCGCTCTGGCTGCGCTGGACTGATCACGCAGCGCCTGACGGGCTCGCGGATTTCTACGGGCTGCAGGCCATGGCCGTACGCGCGATGGTCGAAAGCGGCGAAAGCTTCGCCCGACTTCGCGTCGCCAGCGACGCCGCCAGCCTTCCCCTCCATCTCGAGCTTCTGGATCGAGCGCAGGTTCCCATGGACCTGCACCGCGAGATCGGCGGCGGGGCGCGGATCCGGGCTGGCATCGAGTTCGATGCCGCCGGTCGCCGGGTCGCCTACCGGGTCTTGTCCTCCCGCCCGGGCGATCCGCTGGGGTCTCTCCGCATGGACCCGTTCCGCGTCCCCGCCGCCGATTGCCTGCATCTGTTCAAGCCGCTCGCCGCTGGCCAGCTGCGCGGGATCACCTGGTTCGCGCCGGTGCTGCTGCGGCTGCACGAGCTCGACCAGTTCGAGGACGCAGCATTGGTGAAGGCCAAGGTCGCCGCGCTGTTCACCGGC
>JACXUS010000543.1 GCA_014763785.1 Sphingomonadales bacterium
ACCTGGAACAGCCCCGCGCCTTCCTGCCGGGGGCCGTTGAAATCCTGCGTGCGGGGGATCTGCAGGCCGGCGCAGGCCTCGAGGAAGGCCGACGAGATGGCGCGCGGCGCGCTTTGATCCCCGACCTGAAGGGGCCCGGCATCGCCGTGCAGGGCGTCGCCGCCGCGGGCATTGCGTTCCGACCGGCGGAAATACGGCAGGACCGATGCCCAGTCCCAGCCCTCGGCGCCAAGGGCCGCCCATTCGTCATAGTCGCCGGGGTGGCCGCGCGCATAAAGCATGGCGTTGATCGCCGAGGATCCGCCCAGGGCACGGCCGCGCGGCTGGAACCCGCGCCGTCCGTTCAGGCCCGGTTGTGGCACCGTGTGGAAGGCCCAGTTGTTGATCCTGGGCCGGCCCGACACCATCGCCGCGACAAGGGCGGGGGCCCGGATGAAGATGTCGGCGCCGCCGCCCCCGGCCTCGATCAGGCAGACCGACACGCCCGGATCCTCGGACAGGCGCGCGGCCAGAACCGCCCCGGCCGATCCGCCCCCCGCGATGACATAGTCGAAATCCACGCGCCGTCCCCGCCGTCCGCCTGCGCCCGGCCGCCAGCTTAGCAGCCACTGGGCGCCACGCAATCCGGCGGCGGCGCGGCTGACGTTGCGGCATCAGCCGCGCAGCGTGCCGCCCGTCGCCTTGGTGACCTTTTCGATGATCCGGGCCGACACGGCCTCGATCTCCTTGTCGGTCAGATAGCGCTTCACGTCGGCGTCTTTCTTCAAGAGCGTCTGGAAGTCGCCTTCGCCGCGCCAGACCGGCATGGCATTGCGCTGCACGAGTTTGTAGGCCTCCTCGCGGCTCGCGCCCTTCTGCGTCAGCGCGAGCAACAGCCGCTGCGAGTGCACGAGGCCGCCGAGCCGGTCCAGATTCTTCTGCATGTTCTCGGGGTAGACGTTCAGCCGCTCGATCACGCCGGCCATGCGGTGCAGGGCGAAATCCAGATGCACGGTGGCGTCCGGGCCGATGCCGCGCTCCACCGACGAGTGGCTGATGTCCCGCTCGTGCCACAGCGGGATGCCCTCCATGACCGGCACGACCTGCGCCCGGACGATGCGGCGATCGAGGCCGCGC
>JACXUS010000544.1 GCA_014763785.1 Sphingomonadales bacterium
CGCCTGAGGACAGCCGCAGCGCGTTGCAAAAGCTCGCCGACCGCTTCAAGGGTTGAGGCGGCTCACCAATGCCCGGTGTTGCCCATGCTGGCCCAGGGCTCGGCCGGGGCCAGCGCCTCGCCGATCTGCAAGAGTTCGATCGACACGTTATCGGGCGAGCGCACGAAGGCCATGCGCCCATCGCGCGGCGGGCGGTTGATCACCACGCCATGCGCCGCCAGATGCGCGCAGGTGGCATAGATATCCTCGACGCCATAGGCGAGATGGCCGAAATGGCGGCTGTCCGAGGGCAGGCCCGCATCGCCATCCCAGTTCCAGGTCAGCTCGACCGGGCATTCGGGCTGCCCCTCGGGCGCCATGAAGACCAGCGTGAAGCGCCCGGCCTCATTCTCGATCCGCCGCGTCTCGCGCAGACCCAAAAGCTCGTAAAACGCCATGCTCTTTTCCAGATCGAGCACGCGCACCATCGTATGCAGATATTTCATCACTCACCTCCGACGCCCCGCAGGTAGCGCATGCCGCCCCAAGGGCAAGCCTCAGAAGGTCGAGCGCAGCCCGACCGCCACGCCAATTTCGGTATGCTCAAACCGGCTGAAATTGCTGTCGACCGAGACGGCCTGCAGCTTCAGCTCGGGGGCGAAACCGGCGCGGCTGATCTCGGGCGACCACAGGCCAATCTCGGTAAAGACGGTATCGTCCTGCCGCCCGCCCTCCGGGGCGAAATAGAGCACCTGATAATCGGGATAGACCGAACGGCCGAGCCCCGCGCCGAGCGAGAAGGCAATCGGCCCGAGCCGCGCCTCGGGCTCATAGCGTAGACTGCCCGAGACCGACCAGTATTGCGCATTCTCCACCGTGCTATCCAGCGCGGCCAGACTCACCCCGCCCGAGAGCACCCCGCCCGGCAGATCGCGCGCAAAACCGAAGCCCAGATGGCCGCTGGTGTCGCGCCGGGGGCTGTCGGTCCAGTCGCGCGCCTCGGCGCCCGCGGTGAAGCTGAGCTGCATGGGCCCGCGGCGGCAGTGTCCCAGCACATGGTGTAGGAGGCCGCGCGCGGAGCCTTTGGCGTAGCGCAGCGCGCGGCCGTTGGTGACGCTGGCGGTCACCGTCGATCT
>JACXUS010000221.1 GCA_014763785.1 Sphingomonadales bacterium
GGAAAACAGCGGCAGATCGTCGATGACCGCCTGTTTCTTGCCGCCGCCTTCGCGTTCGCCCTTTTCCAGCGCATCGAGAACGATCCGCGCCCGGGTCACCACGCTGTCGGGCAGACCCGCCAGCCGTGCAACCTGCACCCCATAGGACCGATCCGCCGCGCCGCGCCGCACCTCGTGCAGGAAGATCACCTCGCCGTCCCATTCCTTAACGGAAACGGTGGCGTTCTCGACCCCGTCAAGCTTCGCGGAAAGCGCTGTCATTTCATGGTAATGCGTGGCGAAAAGCGCGCGGCAGCGGTTCACGCCATGCAGATGTTCCATCACCGCCCAGGCGATCGAAAGGCCGTCATAGGTTGCTGTGCCTCGGCCGATCTCGTCGAGGATCACCAGCGCGCGATCGTCAGCCTGATTGAGGATCGCCGCGGTTTCGACCATCTCGACCATGAAGGTCGAGCGCCCGCGCGCTAAATCATCGGCGGCGCCGACCCGGCTGAAGAGCTGGCTGACAAGGCCGATATGGGCGCGGCGGGCGGGAACGAAGCTGCCTGCCTGTGCCAAGAGCGCGATGATCGCGTTTTGCCGCAGGAAGGTCGATTTACCGGCCATGTTCGGCCCGGTCAGCAGCCAGATCGCCGGGGTTGTGCCCTGCGTCAGGCCGCAATCATTGGCGATGAAGGGCTCGCCCGCGCGTTTCAGGCTGGCCTCAACCACCGGATGGCGGCCGGCCTCGATCTCGAAGGCGCGCGAGGCGTCGATCTGCGGCTCGACCCAATTCTCGGCGGCGGCGAGATCGGCAAAGGCGGTGGCGAGGTCGATTTCGGCCAGTGCACGCGAGGCGGCGCCGATCGGGCCCGCGGCCTGCAGAATGGCGCCTTTCAGGCTGTCATAGAGCCGTTTTTCGATTTCCAGCGCATGGTTCCCGGCGTTCAGAATGCGGGTTTCCAGCTCGCTCAGCTCCAGCGTTGTGAAGCGCACCTGATTGGCAGTGGTCTGGCGATGGATGAAGCGTTCGGCCAGCGGCGGCGCGAGCATCTTTTCGGCATGCGTCGCGGTGGTTTCGATGAAATAGCCCAGCACATTGTTGTGCTTGATCTTGAGGCTCGGGATGCCGGTCGCGTCGATATATTCGGCCTGCATCCGGGCGATGACGCCGCGGCCTTCGTCGCGCAGCTGCCGGGTTTGATCCAGTTCCTCGTGATAGCCGGGCGCGATGAAACCGCCATCGCGGGCGAGCAGGGGCGGTTCGGCGACCAGCGCGGCATCGAGCAGTGCCACCAGATCATCATGGCCGATCAGCGCCTGCGCAGCCTCGCGCAGCAGGGTCGGGGCCTCGGTCGCGGCGAGGCGCTCTGCGATCATCAGCGCCTGACCCAGCCCGTTGCGAATGGCGGCCATGTCACGCGGACCGCCGCGGTCCAATGCAAGGCGCGACAGCGCGCGGTCCATATCCGGGCAGCGGCGCAGATCGGACCGCAGATCCTCGGAAAAACGGCTCTGTTCCAGCAGAAAACGCACGGAATCGTGCCGGGCATGGATCTGCGACAAATCACGCGAGGGGGCCGAAATGCGGCGTTCCAGCAGACGCGCGCCGCCTGCCGTCACGGTCCGGTCGATCGTATGCAGCAGCGAACCCTCGCGCCCGCCCGACAGCGCCTGCGTCAGTTCAAGGTTGCGCCGGGTCGCAGCGTCGATCTGCATCAGGCTGCCGGCATCTTCGCGCAGCGGCCGGCGCAGCAGGGGTAGGTTGCCGCGCTGCGTCAGGTCGAGATAATCGACGATGGCGCCCATCGCCGAGATTTCAGCACGCTCAAACGTGCCAAAGGCATCGAGCGAGCCCACGGAAAAGAGATCCAGCAGCCGCTTTTCTGCGCCCTGACTGTCGAAGCTCGCCCGCGCCAGCGGCGTCAGCGCGGCGCGCAAATCAGAGACTATTTCGGCGCAATCGGCCTCCTTCGTCTCGCTCACCAGAACCTCGCGCGGGGCGAGGCGCGCGAGCTCCGGCCCCAGCCGATGCAGCGGGCAGGGCATCACCCGGAAATCGCCCGTGGAGATATCGACCCAAGCCAGCGCGCCCTCATCGCGCAGCTCCGCCCAGGCGGCGAGGAAATTGTGCCGCCGCGCCTCGAGCAGGCTTTCCTCGGTCAGCGTGCCGGGCGTGACCAGCCGCACGACATCGCGTTTCACCACCGATTTCGCGCCGCGCTTCTTGGCCTCGGCGGGGTCCTCGAGCTGTTCGGCGATGGCGACGCGAAAGCCCTTGCGGATCAGCGTCAGCAAATAGCCCTCGGCCGCATGCACCGGCACGCCACACATCGGGATCTCCTCGCCCAGATGCAGCCCGCGTTTTGTCAGCGCGATATCGAGCGCCGCCGAGGCTGCGACGGCATCATCGAAGAACATCTCGTAGAAGTCGCCCATCCGATAGAACAGCAGGGCGCCCGGGTTCGCCTCCCGGATCGCCAGATACTGCGCCATCATCGGTGTCACCGTCGGTTCGGACATCGTGTTCCCCGTTTCGTTCGGGGGACCCTACAAAAGGCGGAAATCAGGTGCAAATCCATTGAGCCGAAGACCGCGCAGGGCTAAGAGGGGCAGGCTTGCAGGAGGAGCGGCCCCATGTCGACCAAGAACCGGATCACGCCCGAAGAGGCGCTGGCCTATCACCTCGATCCGAAACCCGGGAAATTCGAGATCACGGCGACAAAGCCGATGACCACGCAGCGCGATCTGTCGCTGGCCTATAGCCCCGGCGTTGCGGTTCCGGTCGAGGCGATCGCCGAGCGCCCCGAGACGGCTTATGATTACACGGTCAAGGGCAATATGGTGGCGGTCGTGTCGAATGGCACGGCGATCCTTGGGCTGGGGAACCTTGGCGCGCTGGCCTCGAAGCCGGTGATGGAGGGCAAGGCGGTTCTGTTCAAGCGCTTCGCCGATGTGAATGCGATCGATATCGAGCTCGATACCGAGGACGCCGACGAGATCATTCAGGCGGTCAAGCTGATGGCGCCGACCTTCGGGGGGATCAACCTCGAGGATATCAAGGCGCCGGAATGCTTCATCATCGAAAGCCGGCTGAAGGAAATCTGCGATATTCCGGTCTTCCATGATGACCAGCACGGCACGGCGGTGATCTGCGCGGCGGGCCTCATCAACGCGCTTGAGCTGTCGGGCAAGAAGATCGAGGACTGCAAGATCGTGCTCAATGGTGCGGGGGCGGCGGGCATCGCCTGCCTCGAGCTGATCAAGACCATGGGCGCGCGGCATGAAAACTGCATCATGTGCGACACCAAGGGCGTCATCTATCAGGGCCGCACCGAGGGCATGAACCAGTGGAAATCGGCCCATGCCGTGGTGACCGAGGCGCGCAGCCTTGAGGACGCGATGGTCGGCGCGGATGTGTTCCTGGGCGTCTCGGCCAAGGGCGCGGTGACGCCCGAGA
The DNA here is from genome assembly GCA_014763785.1 of Sphingomonadales bacterium. Taxonomy (GTDB): domain Bacteria; phylum Pseudomonadota; class Alphaproteobacteria; order Rhodobacterales; family Rhodobacteraceae; genus Rhodobacter. The sequence continues at coordinate 3,440 of JACXUS010000221.1, forward strand.
TGGTCCAGACCATGGCCGATAACCCGGTCATCTTCGCCATGGCCAACCCCGATCCCGAGATCACGCCGGAAGAGGCGCATGCCGTGCGGCCCGATGCGATCGTGGCGACGGGGCGGTCGGATTACCCGAACCAGGTCAATAACGTGCTGGGTTTCCCCTATCTCTTCCGCGGCGCGCTCGATATCCACGCCCGTGCGATCAACGATGAGATGAAGATCGCCTGCGCCAAGGCGCTGGCGGCGCTGGCGCGCGAGGATGTGCCCGACGAAGTGGCGATGGCCTATGGCCGCAAGCTGGCCTTCGGGCGCGATTATATCATCCCGACGCCCTTCGATCCGCGGTTGATCCATGTGATCCCGCCCGCCGTAGCCAAGGCCGGGATGGATACCGGCGTAGCGCGGCGCCCGATCATCGACATGGAGGGTTATGCCCTTGGCCTCAAGGCGCGGATGGATCCGACCGCCTCGATCCTGCAGGGCATCCATGCCCGCGCGCGTCAGGCGCAGGCCCGGATGATCTTTGCCGAGGGCGACGATCCGCGCGTGCTGCGGGCGGCGGTCGCCTATCAGCGCGGCGGCATGGGTCAGGCGCTGGTCGTCGGGCGCGAAGCCGATGTGCGCGAGAAGCTCGAGGCCGCCGGGATCGGCGACGCCTGGCGTGAGCTGTCCGTGGTGAACTCGGAGAACACCAAGCATTTCGACGCCTATCGCGACTATCTCTATACCCGGCTGCAGCGCCGCGGCTATGACCGGCACGAGGCGCACAAGCTCGCCCGCCGTGATCGCCATGTGTTCGCCGCGCTGATGCTGGCGCATGGCCATGGCGACGGGATGATCACCGGCGTGACCCGAAAATCGGCCCATGTGATGGAGCTGATCAACAAGGTTTATGACGCGGGCCCGCAGGATGGCGCGGTCGGGATCACGGCGCTCTTGCACAAGGGCAAGATCGTGCTGATCGGCGATACGCTGGTGCATGAATGGCCTGATGAAAACGACCTGGCCGATATCGCGACGCGTGGTGCGCAGGTGGCGCGCGGCCTTGGGCTCGAGCCGCGGGTGGCCTTCGTTTCCTTCTCGACCTTCGGCTATCCCGTGTCCGAGCGCGCGACCAAGATGCACATCGCGCCGCAGGTTCTGGACAAACGCGGGGTCGATTTCGAATATGATGGCGAGATGACCGTCGATGTTGCCCTGAACCCCGAGGTCAAGGCGCATTACCCCTTCTGCCGTCTGACCGGCCCGGCCAATATCCTTGTGGTGCCCGCGCGGCATTCGGCCTCGATTTCGGTCAAGCTGATGCAGGAAATGGCCGGGGCGACGGTGATCGGGCCGATCCTGACCGGCGTCGCGGCGCCGATTCAGATCTGTTCGACCGTTTCGACGGTGAACGACATCCTGAACATGGCGGCGATTGCGGCCTGCAAGATCGGCGCGCCGAAATAGGGTCGAAAACGGGGGCGGCGATGGCGATCTACAATCTGGGGTCGATCAACATCGACCATTTCTATCGCTTGCCGCATCTGCCGGGGCCTGGGGAAACCCTCGCGGCGGGGGGCTATGCAC
>JACXUS010000545.1 GCA_014763785.1 Sphingomonadales bacterium
ACAGATCCCGTCGCCGACCGTACCGGTCGAATGGTCGCCGCCGAAGTTCGAGGCGGTCGATCCGCAGAAGGACGCGATGGCCAACCTGCTGTCGATCCGATCGGGCACCATGACGCTGGCCGAGGTGATCGCGAAACAGGGCCGCAACCCCGACGCGGTGCTGGCCGAGATCGCGGCCACGAACGCCAAGCTCGACGCGCTGGGGCTGGTGCTCGACAGCGACCCGCGCCGCGTGACCAAGACCGGCAGCGCGCAGACCGGCGATCCGGCCAACGACCCTGCCGCCGACGCGGACAACGACCCGGCGCAGGCCGACCAACAGGACTAACCTTCATGGACACGATGATCGAACTGCCGGCCATGCGCCGGTCGGCGGAGCTTGCGCCGAACACGGCCGATGCCGACAAACGCACCGTCGAGGTGGTCTGGTCGGCCGGGGCCCGCGTCCGCCGCGCCACCTTCTTCGGCGAGCCCTATGACGAGGAGTTGAGCCTCGACCCCGCCCATGTCCGCCTCGACCGGCTGAACGCGGGCGCGCCGTTCCTGAAGGTGCACGAGCTCGACACGCTCGACGCGGTGATCGGCTCGGTCGTCCCCGGTTCGGCCCGGATCGAGAACGGCCGCGGCATCGCGCTGGTGCGGATCAGCGAACGCGCCGATGTCGAGCCGATCTGGCGCGACATCCAGGCCGGGCACATCCGCGCGGTCTCCATCGGCTACCAGGTCCACCGCTTCGAGGTCTCGAAACCCGAGGCCGCGCGCGAGCTTTGGCGCGCGGTGGACTGGACGCCCTTCGAGGTCTCCGCCGTCGCGGTCGGCGCCGATCCCGCCGCCGGTTTCCGCACCCAGCATCCCCTTCACGACTGCGTCCTTCACCGCCGGGACGCCCATTCCACCACGAAAGGACCGATCCCGATGACGGACAAGACCCAGACCCCGGCGCGCGACGCCGCAACCCCCGCCACCACCCAGCCGACCGAGCCGAATGATACCGAGGACACCGCCATGACCGAGCCGAAAGCCGCTGCGCCCGACCCGAAGGTCGCGGCAGTGGAAACCCGCACCCAGCCGAAGCTTCCGAAAACCGATGCCCCCGCGGCACCCGACACCGAAG
>JACXUS010000222.1 GCA_014763785.1 Sphingomonadales bacterium
ACCGAAGCCCCCGCCGAAGACGGCCCCGGCACCACCTATATCGCCGAAACCCATGGCGACTGGTCGATCCAATGCGCGCGCACCGTCGAGGGCACCGATCCCTGCCAGATGTATCAGCTGCTCAAGGATGCCAACGGCACCTCGGTAGCCGATATCTCGATCTTCCCGCTGCCCGCGGGCGGCAAGGCCGTGGCCGGCGCCACGATCATGACCCCGCTCGAGACCCTGCTGACGCAGAACCTCGCGCTCAAGATCGACGCGCAAGAGCCCAAGGTCTATCCCTACAGCTTCTGCGCGCCGATGGGCTGCATTTCGCGCGTGGGCCTGACGCCGGGCGAGCTGGACAGCTTCCGCAAGGGCAACAAGGTGATGATGCAGATCGTGCCGGTTGCGACCCCCGACAAGCCGGTGCAGCTGACGATTTCGCTGAAGGGCTTCACCGCGGCCTATGACGCCGTGCAGAAGACCTTCGACGCGGCGCAGCAGTAAAATCACAGGTTTTCAGGAATTCCTGAAATCCAAAAAGCCGCCCCTCGGGGCGGCTTTTTTCATGGCAGCTCAGACCTCAGACCCGGCCGAGCGCCAGCACCGCATTGAGCCCGCCAAAGGCAAAGGCATTGGACAGGACGTAATCGGCCCGGACCTCGCGCGCGGTGTTGGGCACCACATCGAGATCGCAGTCCGGGTCGGGCGCGTCATGGCCGATCGTCGGCACGATCACGCCCTGCAGCGCCATCAGGCAGGCGATCAGCTCGACCGCGCCGGTGCCGCCAATGCAATGGCCGTGCATCGCCTTGGTCGAAGAGATCATCACCCCCTCGGCCGCCGCGCCGAACGCCCGGCGCACCGCGGCGCATTCGGTGCGGTCATTGGCCGCCGTCGCCGTGCCATGGGCGTTGATGTAACCCACCTGCCCGGGCGCGAGCCCGGCATCGGCGAGCGCCCCGGTGATCGCCCGCGACGCCCCCTCGACCGAGGGCATAACGATATCGCCCGCGTCCGAGCTCATCGCGAAGCCTTTGATTTCGGCCAGAATCTCGGCGCCGCGGGCGCGGGCGTGCTCGTAATCCTCCAGTACGAAGATCGCGCCGCCCTCGCCCTGCACCATGCCGTTGCGGGTGGCGCTGAACGGGCGGCAGCCGTCCTTCGACATCACCCGCAGCCCCTCCCAGGCCTTGAGCCCGCCGAAGTTCAGCATCGATTCCGACCCGCCCGAGAGCATGCCATCGGCCATCCCGGCGCGGATCATCTGGAAGGCGAGCCCGATCGCATGGTTCGAGCTTGCGCAGGCGGTCGCGACCGAAAAGCCCGGCCCCATCAGCCCGAACTCCATCGACAGATGCGAGGCGGCGGCATTGTTCATCAGCCGCGGCACGGTCAGCGGGTGGACCCGGTTCTTGTCCTCGGCAAAGACCGCGCGAAAAGCGTCGTTCACCGTGGAATTGCCGCCCCCCGCGGTGCCCGTCACCACGCCCCAGCGCGTCGGATCGACCCCATCGCCAAGCCCCGCCGCAAAACCCGCCTGTGCCATCGCCTGCCGCGCGGCAACCAGCGCATATTGCGTGAACGGATCATAGAGCGAGAGCTTGCCGGGCTCGAAATGTGCGAGCGGATCGAAGCCACGGACCTGCGCGCCGATCTGCACCGAGAGCCGCCCGACATCGGCAAACTCGAGCGGCCCGATGCCACAGCGCCCCTCGGCCATCGCGGCCATCGTGCCCGGCAGATCATGGGCGAGCGCGTTGACGGTCCCGGCCCCGGTGATGACAACGCGCCGCATCTGTCTCAGGCCAGCGCCGGTTCGGCGCCCGACTTGCCCATGATCATCCGCTCTACCGCGCGCACGATGGCGCCGACCGAGGAGATATCGAACTCGGACTGGCTCGGCTCGTTGGCGTTGAACGGCACCGAGATATCGAAGGCTTCCTCGATCGCGAAGATCATCTCGACGAGGCCGAGGCTGTCGAGCCCGAGCTCTTCGAGGGTCATCTCGGGGCGCACCTGCTCGGGTTCGAGAATCGCTTCTTTGGCGATGATATTGATGATCTGGTCTTGCACGGCGGGCCTCATGTCTGGCGTTCCTCTGCGCCCCCCTTTTGGGTCAACTTTGTAACAGTTTCCCGAAGTTCGGCCACCTGAGCAAACAATCTTGTCAGGCGGCGTATATTTTTCCACGCCTCGACATGGCTTTCCATCTTCAGTGCCGGATAACCCAGCAAAACCCGCCCCGCCGGCGCGTTGGAGAAGATCTTGGTGGCGCCGCCCGCGATCACGTCGTCGCCCACGAAGATATTGTCCGAAACCCCGCATTGCCCCGCCAGCACCACCCGGTCGCCGATGCGACTGGACCCGGCAATGCCGACCTGACCGCAGAGCAGGCAATCGCGCCCGACCTGCACGTTATGGCCGACATGGACGAGGTTATCCAGTTTGGTGCCCGCGCCGATGGTCGTGGCGCGCACCGTGCCGCGGTCGATGCAGGCATTGGCGCCGATTTCCACATCATCGCCGATCTCGACCGTGCCGAGGCTGTGGATGCGGGTCCAGCTTTGTTCGTGGATCGCGTCGCGCTGGCCCAGCGTCTCGCGGATCTCCTCGACGCCGGATTTCTCGGGGGTGACGAAGGAAAAGCCGTCCGAGCCGATCACCGCGCCGGGCTGGCAGATGAAGCGATCGCCGATCACCACCCGCGCGCCGATCCTCGCGCCCTGCAGGATCAGCGCATCGGCGCCGATCCGGGTGCCCTCGGCGATGCTGACCTGCGCCGCGATGCGGGCGCGCGCGCCGATCTGCGCCTTGCGGCCGATCACCACGAAGGGGCCGATCGCCGCGCCCGCGCCGATCTGGGCCGAGGGGTCGATCACGGCGCTCGGGTGGATGCCCGGCGCGATCTCGGGGCCCGGGTCGAAGGCCTTCGACAGCCCCGCCATGGCGAGCCGCGGGCGGGCAACGAAAATCGCGGCCTCCAGCCCAAAGGCGCGCCAATCGGCGCCCTCCCACAGGATCGCCGCGCGCGCCCGGCCGCGGCCGATGCCCTCGGCATATTTCGGATCCATCGCCAAGGCGATCTGCGCAGGCCCCGCGGCCGAGGGCTCGGAGGCGCCCTCGATCACGATCGACAGGTCCCCTTCGGCCCGCGCATCCAGCGCCTTCGCAATCAGTTCAACAGTTTGCGCCATGGCCTGCCCTTTCCAACGGGGCGCGTCAACCGCGCCAGCCCCGTTGATTTAATGCGCCAGCCGCGGCAATTCCACCCCGGCCTTGTCCAGCGCGGCAAAGATCGCCGCGTCGCGGCCATAGACATCGCGGCGATATTCGATCTGCCCCGTCGCCCGCGGCCATGCGGTGAAATAGACCAGATGCACCGGCACCGGGGTGTCCAGCTTCACCGTGGTCTCATTCCCGGTTTTCAGGATCTTCTGAAAATATCCCTCGGGCTCCTCGACCTGCGGCGCGAGCAGCGCATAGGCCAGCTCAAAAGGCTTGCCGACGCGGATGCAGCCATGGCTGAAGGCGCGGGTTTCCTTCTCGAAGAGCGACTTCGAGGGGGTATCGTGCAGATAGATGTTCCACTGGTTCGGGAACAGGAACTTGACCAGCCCCAGCGCATTGCCATCGGACGGCGGCTGCTTCATCGCGAAGGGGAAGTTGCGCTCGTTGTAGGCGGCGAAATTCACCGCCGAGCGCGGCACCGTGCGGCCGCGGCTGTCCACCAGATTGATATGCGAGGCCGCATTCGGGTTGCGCTTCATCATCGGCAGGTATTCCTTGACGGTGATCGAGCGCGGCACATACCAGCTCGGGTTGATCACCATCATCTCCATCACATCGGAGAATTCCGGGGTGCGGCGGTCGGCCTGATTCTGGCCCACCACGGTCACCGTCTCGAAGGTGGTCTTGCCCTCATCGACGATGCGCGCGTTGAAATCGGTGATATTCACCCAGATGTGGCGCCGCCCGAGATCGAGCCCGTTCATCCAGCGCAGCCGTTCCAGCGCGACGATGATCGATTTCAGCCGCGCCTCGGGGGGGGTGTTGATCTCGGCAAGGGTGCCCTCGCCCGCGACGCCATCGGCGGTCAGGTTCAGGTCGAACTGATATTGCTGCACCGCCTTCTGGATCTCGGCATCATAGGTCGCGGTGGCGCTGCGGCCCAGATAGCCCATCATCTGCAGCCGCTCGCGCAGCGCGATCACCGCGGGACCGCTGTCGCCCGGACCAAGGCGCTTGACAGCAACCGGCGCGCCCCAACCGCCGCCCTGACCGTCCCCCTGACCACTGCGCGCGATCTGCGCCTCGAGGTCGAGCTTGGCCTTCATCAACCGGGCATATTGCGGATTGCGCGGCGCGAGGCTGCGGATATAGGCGGCAGGCTCGGCGCCCGCGGCCACCAGCCCGTCGAGCAGCGCGCGCGGATCGCGGCGCGGGATCTCGCGCACGATGCTGGCATCGACCTTGGCCGGTTCCAGAATGCCATTCGACACGTCATGCGCGTAAAGCAGATAGACGCGCGAGACCTCGGCCTCGAGCAGGCCGCGCTGGCGTTCGGTCGCGACGGCGGCAAATCGGGCGCGCAGCCCTTCGGCATCGTAGCGCGCGGCCGGCAGCCCCTGTGCCGCCGCCGTGTCGAGCGCGTGAAACAGCGCCGCGCGCCGGGCCGCATCCGCGGCGCCGGTCCAGATCGTCTGATAGCCCCGCTCGGCATAGAAGGCGGCGATGGCTGCATCCTGCGCCGCGCCCTCGGCAATCGCCTGGCTGAACGGGTACGTGCCGTCGGCCGATTCCGTGAGCGTATCGCTGGTGTTGTTTCTCAGGGTGACCGATTCACCGGAGGCCAGGCCGCTGATCGCGGCAGAAACCGTGTGTGTGGCTGTTGGTGGGGGCGTGTTATTGGTGCAAGTCACATTGGCAGTGACATCCGCGGTGCCCATCGTGCCGCTGCCGTTGGTCACCGTGCAGGTTTGCCCGGTCGGCTGCGCCTGAACCACCACGTTATAAGT
>JACXUS010000546.1 GCA_014763785.1 Sphingomonadales bacterium
GCCCCGCGCCTTGCGCTCCTGTCGCGGGTCGCCAGTCGGCGTGAAAACCCTCGGCGGCCAGCTCACCGCTCTCCGGGTCCACCGCCACGCGCAGCTGATCTCGCGCGAGCACATGCGCCTGTCCCGGCTCGCCGATCTTCAGATAGCTTGACCGGATCAGCGGCGCGCCGGTCTGAGCCAGAACGGTCGCTACGCGCAGGGTGGCCAAGGCGGGCGAGCCGAAGCGCGCAAGCTCGGGATGCGGTCGCAGCAGCGGCTGGAACACGCCATTGCCGAACCCGTACAGCGTCGCGGCGTCGAGATCCTTGACCGCCACGCTTCGCACCCCTTTGCCGAAGGCGGAATGATCGGCCTTGAATACCAGTGTCTCGCCCCCCGCACGCAGCCGCTCAAGCGCTGCGGAAGGCTCGATCGCGACCTTCTGCGGGGTCAGGATACGCCCGTTGATCAGATAGAGCAGGTCACAGATCGCGGGGCTGTCGAAAAAGACCGGGTTGGTCGCCTGCACGCGGCTGAGGTGATGGGCAATCCCGTTGACCTGCGGCATCAGGTTTTCGGCATAGAAGCTCTCGGGGAGCCAGCCGTCCAGATAATCGCCACGCGCGGCGGCATAGAGCATGAACCAGGGCGCGTGACGTTCGTGCCCGAATTTCTGCTTTGCCTCCTCGCGCGCGCGTCGGCGGGCCGCCTCCGAGATCTTGCGCCCATTCGCCGCGAGCACGCGCAGCCCGGCCTCGGCTTCACGACGTTTACGCCACCGCAATTCATTGAGCGTGAGCGATGCGATCGCGGCCTTGGCCACGGGTTTCAGCCCCGCCCGCATCCGTCAGACCATCCCGGCGCGGGCGATGAGCAGGCGGCAGGCGCCCCATGACATCACGAGGCTCACCGCGCTGGAGGCCAGAAACGCCACGGCGCCGCCCAGTGCGCCATGCGAGGGCACAAGCGCCAGCGCGACCGCAAGCCCCGCGAGGAAACTTGCCCCGGCGACCGCGACCCGCCAGCCGAAGGCGTGAAGCGCGGTGATCGCGGTGTTGAGCGTAGCCGCCACCAGCGCGAGCCCCGATGCGCCCACGATCACCGTGAACAGCTCCCGATCCGCATAGTCCGGGCC
>JACXUS010000031.1 GCA_014763785.1 Sphingomonadales bacterium
CGGATGGGCTGGCCGGTGGTTCTGGTGCTTGACGTGGGCGGGCAGGCGCAATCGGCGGCGGCGGTGGCGCTGGGGTTCGCGCGTTATCGGCCCGATCTGCCCTTCGCCGGGGTGATCCTGAACCGGGTGGCGAGCCCGCGGCACGAGCGGCTGATCCGGCTGGGGATGGAGGCCGTGGGCCTGCCGGTGCTGGGCGCGCTGCCACGGCGGGGGGATCTGCGGCTGCCCGAGCGGCATCTGGGGCTGGTGCAGGCGGCCGAGCACCCCGATCTGGAAACCGCGATTGCCGATTACGCCGCCTTCCTGCGCGCGCATGTCGATCTGGGCGCGCTGCGGGCCGCCGCGGCGGGCACGGTTCCGGGCACGGCCGGGCCCCTGCCGCGCCCGCCCGCGCAGCGCATCGCCTTGGCGCAGGATGCGGCGTTTTCCTTCACCTATCCGCATCTGCTGGAAGGTTGGCGCGCAGCGGGCGCCGAGATCCTGCCGTTTTCGCCACTGGCGGATGAGGCGCCGGATACCACCGCCGATCTGGTCTGGCTGCCCGGTGGTTACCCTGAGCTGCACGCCGGGCAACTGGCCGCGGCGGGGCGTTTTATGGCGGGTCTGCGCACCCATGCGGCCAGCCGCCCGGTGCATGGCGAATGCGGCGGCTATATGGTGCTGGGCGCTGCGCTGACCGATGCGGCGGGGGTTGCGCATCCGATGGCGGGGCTTCTGGGGCTGGAAACCAGCTATGAAAAACGTCGCCTGCATCTGGGCTATCGCCGCGCCACGTTGGCCGCACCGATGCCGGGCTTTGCCGCGGGCACGGCGCTCCGCGGGCATGAATTCCACTATTCCACCATCCTCGCCCAGCCCGATGCGGCGCTGGCGCAGGTCACCGATGCCGATGGCGCCACAGTCGCCGAGACCGGATCGCGCCGCGGTCAGGTTACCGGCACCTTCTTCCACCTGATCGCCGAGGATCGCCCGTGATCCCGCGCGCCACGAAAGGCACCTGCCATGCGTGAGCTGATCCTTATCGGTATCGGCACCGGAAACCCCGATCACCTGAGCTTTGAGGGGGCGCGGGCGATCAACGCGGCCGATCTGATCCTCGTGCCGCGCAAGGGCCCGGACAAGGCCGATCTGGCCGATCTGCGGCGCGAGATTCTGGCGCGGGTGCTGAGCAATCCGGCGGCGCGGGTGGTGGACTTCGACCTGCCGCGGCGCGATGCGGAAAACCCCGATTATCGCGCGGGGGTGGATGACTGGCATGCCGCGATTGCGCGCGCCTGGGCCGCGGCGGCCGATCTGCCCGGGGCGGATCGGGTGGCGCTGCTGGTCTGGGGCGATCCCGCGCTTTATGACAGCACCTTGCGCATCGCCGCGCGGCTGCCCGTGCCGCCGCAGATCCGCGTGGTGCCCGGGATCACCGCGATTCAGGCGCTGGCCGCGGCGCATGCGATCCCCCTGAACGAGATCGGCGCGCCCTTCATGGTGACCACCGGGCGGCAGCTGCGCGAGGCGGGCTTTCCGCCGGGCTGCGATACCTGTCTGGTAATGCTCGACGGATCGTGCAGCTTCGAGACGCTGCCGCCCGAGGGGATCCGCATCTGGTGGGGCGCCTATCTGGGGATGGCGGCGCAGATCCTCGAGGCCGGGCCGCTGGCCGAGGCCGGGCCGCGGATCATCGCGCGACGCGCGGCGGCGCGGGCCGAACATGGCTGGATCATGGATATCTATCTGCTCCGACGCAGCGTTTAGGCGGGCATGAGCCGCCCCGCGCGCAGGTGCAGCCCCCGCGGCGCCACCTGCGCGCGGAAATCGGGATCATGGCTGACCAGAATGATCGCCTGCGGCAGGTCCTGCAGGATGGCGAGCAGCCGCGCCTCGTTGTCCGGGTCCAGCGCATTGGTGGGCTCATCGAGCAAGAGCACCTCGGGCTGCATCACCAGCACCGTCGCCAGCGTCACCAGCCGCTTTTCGCCGCCCGACAGGTGATGCGTGACCCGGTTGCGCAGATGGCTCAGCGCCAGTGCGTCCAGCACCGCATCGACGCGCTCCAGCGCCTCGGCGCGGCTCAGGCCGAGGTTCAGCGGGCCAAAGGCGATATCCTCGGCGACCGTGGGGCAGAAGAGCTGATCGTCGGGGTCCTGAAACACCAGCCCCACGCGGCGCCGCACCTCGTGAAAGTCGCGCTCCTGCCGGCGGACATGGCCAAAGGCCCGCACGGTGCCGCGGCTGGGGCGCAGCAGACCCAAAACAAGCCGTAACAGGGTCGATTTTCCCGAACCGTTCGGCCCGATCAGCGAGACCCTCTCGCCGGGTTGCAGGGTGAAGGCCGCGCCGCTCAGCACCGGCGCATGGCCGGGATAGCCGAAATGGATATCGGACAGCTCAAGCAGCGTGGACAAGGGTGATCTCCCATAGGGTCAGGGCCAGAAGGCAGGCCCCCCAGCCCAGCCCGAAGGCCAGATCGCAGCGCTGCCAGCGCAGATCGTCGAGCAACGGGATCTGCCCGGTGAAGCCGCGGCATTTCATCGCCTGCAGGATGCGTTCCGAGCGTTCGAGCGCCCGCACCAGCAGCATGCCGACCAGATGGCCGACGCTGCGCCAGCTGTGCAGGTTCGAGCGCGGGCGAAAGGCGCGCGCCCGCATTGCCTGACGCGCGCGGCGATATTCGGCGCGCAAGACCTCGATATAGCGCACCGTGAACAGCAGCAGATGCACCAGCCGCAGCGGCGCCCCGAGCCGCGCCAGCGCATGGCACAGCACCACCGCATCCATCGTGCCCACCAGCACCATCAGCGCCAGGATCACCGCATTGGCGCTGAGCGCGATCTCGGCGGTCAGGCGCAGCCCCTCGCGCGTGGCGACCAGCCCGAAGGGCAGATCGGCCAGCAGCGTTCCGGGCGTGGTAACCGGCAGGGTCACCAGCATGACGATGATGAAGCCATCCATCATCGCCATGCGTTTCAGCGTGACCGCCGGCGCGAGCCCGGAAAAGGGCAGCAGCGCCAGCGCAAGCCCCAGCGCCACGGCCAGCGCGGGCAGGCTGCTCAGCGCTACCACCACCACGGCGAAGGCCGCCGCGGCGATGATCCGCGTGCGCGGGTCGAGGCCGCGCAGGGCGGCATGCCGTGCGGTCCGCGCCAGGGTGCGGTCGGCCTCGCTCAGCAGATGCGCCATGCCTCAGCCCGCCGCCAGCCGTCGCCGCGCGGCGAGGTAGAAGCCCAGACCGAAGAGCCCGGCGATATAGCCCAGCCCGCCGAGGATCGTCTGCAGGTCGTTCTTCTCCTTATAGGCGGAGATTTCCTGACGCAGCGGGCGCAGCTCATCGCGCAACAGGCTGGCGAGCTGCTCGGGGTCGGCAGCGGCGGGCGCCGCAGCGGCCGGCGCGTCCGGGACCACCGGCGCACGCCCGAGGATCTTGCCGACATCGGCCGCCGTCATCGACACGCTCGCCACATGGCCCGCGCCCAGATCGGCGTGGAAGATATGCTCGACCGGCTCGGTGGGCGTGAAGGTGAAGGCCCCCGCACCATCGGTCACCGTCTCGCCCAGCACCCGCCCCGCGGGGTCGGTCACGGTGATCGACGCGGCCTTGGCCATATCGCCATTGGAAAAGCCGATCTCGCCCTCGATCTGCCCACCCGCGGCAAAAACCGCGGCGATAACCTTATGCGCCAGCGCGGGCATCGGCGTGAGAATCAGCGCCAGCATCAGCCCCAGCGCGGGCACCAGCATCTGCGGTTTCATGCGGCACCCTCCATCGCGCGGAAGAGATCGGGCTTGACCCGAACGGCAAGGCCGACGGCCGCGGCGCTCAGGAGTCCCTCGACAACCATCACCGGGATATGGGCAAGGAACACGAGCTGCGCCGCGGGCAGGAATTGCGCGCCGCTCAGCCGCAGCGCAAAAGCCACGAAGACCGTGGTCAGCGCGATCGCCAGCGCCCCGCCGATGCCGCCCCAGAGTGCCGCATCCGGCCCGCCGCGGCGGATCATCGGGCCGAAGATCAGCCCGACCAGCACCGCAGGCATCGCGATGTTGAAGGTGTTGACCCCGAGCACCGTGAAACCGCCAAAGCCGAAGAACACCACCTGCAGCAGCAGCCCGACGAACAGCGCCGGAAACGCCGCCCAGCCCAGAACGAGCCCCGCCAGACCGTTCAGGATCAGGTGCACGGACGACGGCCCGATCGGCACATGGATCAGCGAGGCCACGAAGAACGCGGCCGAGAGCACCCCGGCCGCCGGGATCCGCTCCATCGTCATCTGCCGCAGGCCAAGGGCGATGCCCCCCGCCGCGGCCACCGCCCCGGTGATCACCACCGGGTTGGACAGCGCGCCATCGACGATGTGCATCTCACTCGACCTCCCAGGCGCGCACCCAGAGAACGGCATCCTGGCTCAGCTCTTTGCCCTCATGTTCGGTCGCGGGGCCGGTGCCCAGCGCGGCAAAGCCCCACCAGCCCGCCTTGGGCACGCCGAAGGTAAAGTAGCCATCCGCATCCGAGATCGCCACGACCGAGCCCCCCGGCATCGGCCCGGCAATCGCCGCGCGGGCGGCATTGCTGGCCAGATCGGGCTCGGCCGCCATGAATTCGATCTCGATCTCGGCGCCGGGCACGGGCTTGCCCTCGGCCAGCACCTGCCCGGTAAAGGTCGAGCCCGCGATGATGTTATAGGGCTTGTTCAGCGGCACGATCTCGGTGGCGAGGCCCTGCGGCTCGGCCCAGTCGGTGGGCAGCTCGGCGTGGTTCAGATAAACCTTGGTCAGCTGCTGGATATAGAGATCCTCGCTGCCCTCGTAATAGGGCGCAGGTTCCACGACCAGCACATAATCCCCCGGCCGCGTCACCGGAACGCTGGCCTCATAGGCGGCGGCGCTGTTGTCCTTGCCCTGAAACGTGATCGGCGCGAGCCGGTCCATCAGGTCGATCCGCCGCCCCTTGTTCACCGCATAAAAGGCCTGCGGCGCGCCCATATCCATGGCGTGGCCATTCTCGAACGGATGCCAGAAGATCAGCCGCAGCGGCACGTCGCCCGGTGCGTCGATGATCGGATTGTCGGGATAGATCAGCTGGAAATGCGCGGCTGCGGGCAGCGGTGCAAGGGTGATGGCGGCTGCCATCAGCAGGTTACGATAGGTCATTGACGTCCCTCTCTCTGGCCGCGATGCGGCATGTGAAAGGACGGTCGGGATGAGGCGCGCCGCGGACATGCGCCCGCCGCGAGCCAGACGCACACCCCGGCGTCCGGTCTTGATCGACGCCGGGCGTGGCCCGGCTGCGGTCTTCGGCAGGTCTCCTGGCTTGCGGGTCTTTGCTTTGCCGACCTTCCCGGGCTTTTGGCCCAGTGGTATTCCGGCATCGCTCTCCGCTTACAGTTGCGGGGGCAGCCGCGGATTTGGCCCGATCATGGGCCGCACCGCATTCCCTCTTTCCCCCTTACCTCGCGGCAGGCGCCGCATGGCAAGGGACCGATGACCCGCCTATCGGACAGAATGCTGGGGCCGTGTCAAGCCCTGCCGCGCAGGGCCCGGGGGGCAGGTGTGATCACAAAGCCCCCGGCAACGGCCAGCCCCGCTGGTGATAGGCGCTGTCCCAGAAGGCCCATTCATGCCAGAGGCTGCGGGCAAAGGCGCGCTGCATCCGGGCCTGCGTTTCGGGCGGGGCGGCAGCCCCCAGCCGGTCGGTCAGCCGCAGCATCCGCTGCACCGACTGATCGAAGGCTTCGCCGGAATACGTCTCTATCCAGGCGGAAAACGGGTTTTTCGGGCCGCTTTCGCGGGCGATACCCTGCCCGATATCGTGATAGATCCAGAAGCACGGCAAAAGCGCCGCAACAGCTTCGGCAAACTCGCCAAGGCTTGCCACCCGCAGCAGGAACGACAGGTAGTGATCACAGGCGGCGGAAATCTCCGTCGCAGCGAAGCGCTCGGGCGTGATGTCGAAGGCCGCCAGATATTGGCTGTGCAGGCTGCGCTCGGCGGTGATGGCGCCCGCGGCCGACTGTGCGAGCTGCGCCACGGTTTCGGGATCGGGCGCCTTGGCCGCGGCCAGTGCCAGCGCGCGGGCGAAACCCTCGAGGTAATGCGCATCCTGAATGATATAGGTCCGGAACCGCGCGGGCGAGAGCGTGCCCGCGGCCAGCTCGCGGTTGAAGGGCATCTCGCGGATCTGCTGCCAGAGGGGCGCGTTCTGCGCGGCAAGATCTTGGGTAAAGCTCATTCTGCGATCTCCGTCAGCATGGGGAAATGGTTGACCGGCCCGTGTCCGGCGCCGACGCTCAGCCGCCCGGCCGCAGCGATGGCGCCGGTGATATAGGCCTTGGCGCGGGTTACGGCCTCAGCCAGATCGCGCCCTGCGCCCAGATGGGTCGCCAGCGCCGAGGACAGGGTGCAGCCGGTGCCATGGGTGTTGCGCGTGGCGATCCGCGGCGCCTCGACCCAATGCTCGGCCGTCGCGCTCAGGAGCAGGTCGGGACACTCCGCGCCCGGCAGATGCCCGCCCTTGAGCAGAACCGCCCCGGGCCCAAGCGCCAGCAGCGCCCGCGCCTGATCCCTCATCGCCGCGCGGGTCTCGGCCGGGGCCATGCCCAGAAGATCGGCCGCCTCGGGCAGGTTCGGCGTGATCAGCCGCGCCCGCGGGATCAGCAGATCGCGCATCGCCCCGATCGCCTCGGCCGCCAGAAGCCGGTCGCCGCCCTTCGCCACCATCACCGGGTCGAGCACGATCGGGCAGTCGAGCCCGGCAATCGCCTCGGCCACGCAAGCAATGATCGGCCCATCGCCCAACATCCCGATCTTGATCGCATCGATGCGGATATCGGCGCGCAGGGCGGCAATTTGCGCCGCGATCATCGGCGGGTCGATCAGCTGCGCCGCGTGGACGCCGCGGGAGTTCTGCGCGGTCAGCGCGGTGATCGCGCACATCGCATAGCCGCCATTGGCGGAAATCGCCTTGAGATCGGCCTGAATTCCAGCGCCGCCCGAGGGGTCGGAGCCGGCAATCGACAGGATATTGGGGATCATGCGTGCCTCCAGGCGCTGAGCAGGGATCGGGCGGCGCCGGTCATGTCCGGCGCGCGCGAGATGGCAGAGATGACGGCCAGCCCCGCGCCGCCCGCGGCCCGGATTGGTGCTGCATCGCGGGCGGTCAGGCCGCCGATGGCCATGCAGGGCAGCCGGGTTTGCGCCGCGATGGCAGCAAAGCCCGCGATCCCGATCGGCGCCGCGGCATCGGGTTTCGATCCGGTCGCATGCACCGGCCCGACGCCGAGATAATCGACCCCCTCGGGCACATGGGCGAGCTGCCCCGGCATTTCGACCGACAGGCCGAGCACCATCCCGGGCCCGATCCGGCGCCGGATCGCGGCCGGGTCGCCATCGCTTTGGCCCACATGCAGCCCGAAGGCGCCCAGCGCGATGGCAACCTCGATCCGGTCATTCAGGATCAGCTGCACCCCTTCGGGCGCAAGTGCTGCCCGCAGCGCGCGCGCGAGCTGCGCGAATTCGGCATCGGGCAGGGTCTTGTCGCGCAGTTGCACCCAACCGGCACCGCCCCGCGCCGCGGCGAGGGCCTGATCGCGCACGCTGTGTGGCGCAGCGGCATCGGTGATGAAGCAGAGCGCGGGGATCATGCCGGCTCGATCCGGGCGCTGCGGCTGAGGTCGTCGGGCGCGAGCCCGTGCAGCGCGTCGAGGAAGGCCACCTGAAACGACCCCGGCCCGTGCGCCGCGGCCCCGGCGATCTCGCCCGCGCGGGCATAGAAGGCCAGCGCGGCAGTGGTCGCCGCGAACGGGTCCTCGGAGACCGCGAAAGCGCCGACCACGCCGGTCAGCGCGCAGCCCAAGGCCGTGATCCGCGGCATCAGCGGATGGCCACCCTGCACCCGGGCGGCGCGGGTGCCATCGGTGACGAAATCGACCGGGCCGGTGACCGCGACCACCGCGCCGGACCGCCGGGCCAGATCGCGCGCGGCCTGTTCGGCGGCGGCGACCGGATCGGCGGCATCGGCGCCCTTGCCGCGCGCGGCGGTGCCCGCCAGCGCGAGGATTTCCGAGGCATTGCCGCGCAGGATCGTGGGGCCCAGCGCCATCAGCCGCGCGCCAAGCTCGCGCCGGAACGCGGTCGCCCCCACCGCCACCGGATCAAGGACCCAGGGCATACCCAGCGCCCCCGCGGCCCGGGCGGCGGCCTCCATCCCGGCAATCCAATCGCCCGAGGCGGTGCCGATATTGATCGTCAGCGCGCCCGCAAGGCCCGCGAATTCGGCGGCCTCTTCAAGGCCATGCACCATCGCGGGCGAGGCCCCCGCCGCGAGGAGCACATTGGCCATCACGTTCATCGCGACGAAATTGGTGATATTCTGCACCAGAGGCGCGCGGTTGCGCATGCGGTGCAGATGGGCGCCGGGGTCGATCATCTCGGTCTCCTTTCGCGCGGCGCGAAGGGGACCAGAAAAACCACGCGGCGAGAGGCGCCCGGGGTTTCCTGCGCCTCCCTCCGCCCGCATTATCGGGTTCAGGTTCTAAGGGTTCGTCTCAGCCCGGTTGCCCGAGCGCCCCTGTCGCATCACCCGGTCAACTTGCATGGGCGCGCCGGGGCCGTCAACCCGCGGCGGGCGCCAATGGAAACGGGCCGATGGTGTCCCACCGGCCCGTTGCCTTGTCTTGCGATGCGCCGGCGTCAGACCGGGGGGCGACCGCGCAGCGCGCGCGCCACCATGGCGACGGCAAACAGGATCAGGAAGATCACGAACAGGACCTGCGCAATGGCGGCCGAGGTGCCCGCGATGCCACCGAAACCCAGTGCGGCGGCGATCAGGGCGATGACGAGAAAGGTAAGGGCCCAACCCAACATAGTGTTGCTCCTTCGTTGCTGTGGTCTTTGCTTGGATACCGGGACAACGCCTGGCCGCGCAGATGGTTCCCCGCGCCGCAGGGTTTTGCGACGCGCGGCGGAGCCGCCCTTAGCCGGGCTCAGCGATGTCGGGATCGGCCTCTGGCGGGCGGTTGCGTTCTTCGGCCGAGGCAAGCGGGCGCAACTCGAATTCGACGCGCAGCGCGTAGCTGTCGGGGGTTTCGCTGCGCTCGACCGCGCCGCCCAGTTGCAGGGCAAAGGCGGTGATCAGCTGAGTCCCGAGCCCGGTGCCCTGCGCGGCGATCGCCTCGGACTCGGTCTGCGGGCGCACGGGGTCTTCGTGGGTGCTGTTGCCGATCACGATCTCGGCGCGGGTCTCGCCGAGCATCGCCAGCCGGACCCAGAGCGCGGGCTGCGCCGCACCCGACGCGGGGCGGGCATATTTCAGCGCATTGGTCACCGCCTCGGCGACCAGAAGCGCCAGCGGCACCGCCTGATCCGGGGTCATCCGGATCGGCGCCAGCTCGTTGTGCTGGGTGAAGCGGCGGTCGGGCCGCTCGGCCAGATTGGTGATCTGGCGCACGATGGTGGCGAGCAGCTCATCGGCGTGGATATCCGACAGGCCGACCGTCTGATAGAGCTCGCGGTGGATCGTCGCGAGGCTCATCACCCGGTCCTGCAGCCCGCGCACGATGCTGCGCGCCTCGTCCGAGCGGGTGCGGCGCATCTGCATGTTCATGATCGAGGCGATCAGCTGCAGGTTGTTCTTCACCCGGTGATGAACCTCGCGCAGCAGAACCTCTTTTTGATGGACCATATCTTCCATCTCGGCCTCGTCATGCAGGATCGTGTCGGTCATCTGGACATAGGCCTCGGCCATGTCGCGGATCTCGACCGGCGCAGTGCGCACGTCGATATCGCCCACCAGCCGGTTGCCCCCGGCAAAGGACCGCAGCGACCGGCGCAGCTTGCGGATATGGCGGATCACCAGATGCTCGACCGCCATCCAGGCTACGACCACGCTGGCGATCCACATCAGCGCCGGGAACAGGATCGGCACCGAGGCAAGAAGCCCCTCGGTGGTGCCGGTATCGTCGGGCGGCCAAGAGCCCAGCGCGTACAGCTCGCCCGGGACCAGCGGCACCACCGAGAAGACCCGCGGCTGTTCGGCCATCGACAGCGCCGAGAAGGACAGCGCCCGATCCCCCACCAGCGCCGCCAGCGCCCGATCCTTGGGGATCGCAGGGCTCAGATCCGCGGTCCGGCGCGAGGCGGTCAGAACCGTGCCCGCCGCATCATAGGTGATCATCGTCAGCGGCCGGGATTCGTCGGGCGCGCCGCTATCCTCGGCGCCGCGCAGACCCGAATGCGGCAGCGAAACGCTGACCAGCCCGATATAGTCGCCCGCCACATTAAAGACCGGATGGGTGATGATCAGCACCGAGGTGCCCGACACCAGCCCCTTGGCCTTCACCGCAAACGAGGTGGTGCGCAGCTTCGAGGATTTGATGAACAGAGGGTCCTCGGCGAAATCGTAGGTCTTGGCCTCGGAATTGCAGGTGCTGATGCCGCTCACCGGAACATAGGCGATCAGCGAATATTGCGTTTCCTCGGCCAGCAATTGCTGCAGCTGCCCCGAGCAGGCGGCATCGTCGCCGACCAGCGGCACGATCCCGTTCGCCAGAACCGTCGCCGCCCCCTGCGCGCGCTGGATCAGACGCAGCTCGCCGCTGGCCGCGCGCATCGTCTCGCCCATCAGGGCAGCTTCGGAACGGGCGCGCGATTCATGGATCACCGCGACCGACTTGAACATCGAGATCAGGGTCAGCGGCAGCAGGACGATCGCCAGCAGAAAGGCCACGCGAAAGCCCAGCCGGTCCAGAAATCGGCGCCACCGCGGGGCGGTGCTCATGCTGCATGCACCCCCGACCGGCCCATCACCGCCAGCGTATCGGCATCGCCGCCCGAGATCGGATCATCGCCCGCCGCCAGACCCAGCAGATCGCACAGCCGCGCCCGCGCCCGGTTCACCCGGCTCTTGACCGTGCCCACCGCAACCCCGGTCATCTCGGCCACTTCGTCATAAGAAAACCCCGAGGCGCCCGCGAGGATCAGCACCTCGCGATGCTCGGGCGAGAGCTGATCGAAGGCCTTGCGGAAATCGTTGAACGCCAAGCGCCCGTCATGCGCGGGTTTCTCATAAAGCGAAGCGGCATGCACACCGTCGCTGTCCGACACCTCACGCTTGCGCTTGCGATTCACCGAAAAGAAGGTGTTGCGCAGGATCGTGAAGAGCCAGGCGCGCATGTTGGTGCCCGCCTGAAACTTGTCGATATTGGTCCAGGCCTTGACGATCGTATCCTGCACCAGATCATCGGCCATCGCCGCATTGCCGCACAGGCTGATCGCGAAGGCGCGCAGCGAGGCCAGATGCTCGGGCAGCTCATCGCGCGGATCGGGGGCGGGCGGCGCCTGCGGGGTGCTGGCGGCGCTCATCCCTTGGCTTCCTTCTGGCGCAGCTGTTCGAGCAGATCGCGGAAGCGGTCGGGAACTTGCTCCTCGAGCGCCTGCTGATAGACCTTCTTCAGGTTCTCGTCGATCTGCGCGCGCAGCGCGTCGGCGTCCTTGTTACGGTTTTTCGCGTGCATGGGATCAGTCCAACTTTCTGCGCCAGAATTTTGCGAGGCCTTTGGGAACCTAACGCAGCCGAGCGGCGTTGGTTCCATGGAAAAACACGACAGGAGTCGAAAAATGACCTCGACGGAACCCCGGGATTTCGCCTCGCTGGTGGCGGCGAACCTTCCGTTCCTGCGCCGCTATGCGCGGGCCCTGACCGGCAGCCAGGACAGTGGCGATCGTTATGCAGCGGCCACGCTCGAGGCGGTGCTGCTGGATGACAGCATCGCGAAATCCGACGCCGATGCGAAACTGGGCCTGTTCCGGGCCTTTCATATGGTCTGGGCCAGCGCCGGTGCCCCGGTGGGCGAGGCCGACACCCGCCTGTCGGCGCGCGCGCAGGCGCACATGGCAGATCTGACCCCGAACACCCGCGAGGCACTGCTCTTGCACGTGATCGAGGGCTTCACCCCCGCCGATATCGCCGAGATCATGCAGATCAGCGCCGATGAGGCCGTCGATTACATCGAGATCGCACGCCGCGAGATGGACAATTCGGTGCGCGGCCGGGTGATGGTGATCGAGGATGAGGCGATCATTGCGATGGATATTTCCTCGATCGTGCAGGATCTGGGCCATGACGTGACCGGCATCGCCCGCACCCGGACCGAGGCCGTGGCGCTGGCCGCCTCGAACCGTCCCGATCTGATCCTTGCCGATATCCAGCTGGCCGACAATTCCTCGGGCATCGACGCGGTCAACGATATTCTTGCGCAATTCGAGGATATCCCGGTGATATTCATCACCGCTTTCCCCGAGCGGCTGCTGACCGGCGCGCGCCCCGAGCCCGCCTTCCTGATCACCAAGCCCTTCTCCGAGGATCAGGTTCGCTCGGCGGTCAGTCAGGCGATGTTCTTTTCCTCGACCGAGACGCTGGCGGCCTGAGCCCGCCGCCGATGCGCAGGAAGGGTCGGCCCCCGGGGGTCGGCCCTTTTGCCTGCCGCGGGGTGGCGCCGAAAGTCGCCAGCGCTGAACGAACGGGCGTTTGCGCCCCGCCTCTGCTTTTCCCCCTGTCCGGGCAGCTGGCGCGTCGCTTCGGGCTTGACATGAAATTTGATCAAACGGTTAATCTGCGCACAGAGCCCGACCAGCGGGCCAGGCGCGGGCAGATCCCTGCCGCGTCCCACCCTGACAGAGAGGACACCCATGCTGCACAGCCGTTTCCTTGCCAGCGTCGCGTTGAGCGCGCTGATGCTCGGCACCCTGCCCGCCGCCAGCTTTGCCGAAACCCCCGCCGACACGCTGATTCAAGCCTGGTCGATCGACGACATCATCTCGCTCGATCCCGCGGAAATCTTCGAATTCACCGCCTCGGAAATCGCCGGCAACAGCTATGAGACCCTGATCGGCTATGATCCCGAGAACGTGTCCGACATCTTCGGCAAGGCCGCCGAAAGCTGGACCGTCTCGGAAGATGGCAAGACGATCTCCTTCACCATGCGCGAGGGCCGGACCTTCGCCAGCGGCAATCCGATCACCGCCGAGGATGCGGTCTTCTCGCTGGTGCGCGCAGTCAAGCTGGACAAATCTCCCGCCTTCATCATCGGCCAGCTCGGCATGACCCCCGACAATGTCGAGGCCAATATCGTCCAGACCGGCCCGATGACATTCGATTTCAAGATGGACAAGGCCTATGCGCCGACGCTGGTGCTGTATTGCCTGACCGCGACCGTCGCTTCGGTCGTCGACAAGAAACTGGTGATGGAACACGAGGCCAACGGCGATTACGGCTATGACTGGCTGAAGACAAACTATGCCGGTTCGGGCCCGTTCACGATCAAGGACTGGCGCCCGAACGAGGCGGTGATCCTGGAACGCAACGCCGCCTATTCGGGCGATGCGCCGCCGATGGCACGGGTGATCTATCGCCATATCCCCGAGACCGCGACCCAGCGCCTGCTGCTGGAAAAGGGCGATATCGACATTGCCCGCAACCTGACCGCGGTCGATATCAAGGCGCTCGAGGCCGATCCCGAGGTCAAGATCGAAAGCGGCGTCAAGGGCTCGCTCTATTATCTCGGGCTGAACCAGAAGAACCAATATCTCGCCAAGCCCGAAGTGCGCGAGGCGATGAAATATCTGATCGACTATACCACGATCGCCGACACGATCATGGCGGGCAAGGTCAAGGTGCATCAGGGCTTCCTGCCCGAGGGGTTCCTTGGCGCCTATGACGAGACGCCCTTCGCGCTCGATATCGAGAAGGCCAAGGCGCTGCTGGCCGAGGCGGGGCTTGCCGAGGGGTTCAAGGTGACGATGGACACCCGCAACACCCCCGAGATCACCGCAATGGCGCAGGCGATGCAGCAGACCATGGCGCAGGCCGGCATCGAGCTCGAGCTGATCCCGGGCGACGGCAAGCAGACGCTGACCAAATATCGTGCGCGCACGCATGATATCTACATCGGCCGCTGGGGGCCGGACTTCCAGGATCCCCATACCAACGCCTCGACCTTTGCCTATAACATCGACAACTCCGACGAGGCCTCGGCCAAGCCGCTGGCGTGGCGCAATGCCTGGGATATCCCCGAGCTGTCGGCCTCGACCGATGCGGCGATGCTCGAACCCGATGCGGCCAAGCGCGCCGAGATGTATCTGGCGGCCCAGAAAGAGGTGCTCGCGACCGGGCCCTTCGTGATCTACGCGCAAGAGATCGAGGTCTTCGGCGAGCGCAAGAATGTCGAGGGCGTGATCATCGGGCCGTCGTTCAACGACAACAATTTCGCGCATGTGACGAAGTAAGATGACCTTTGCAACGATCGGGGGGCGCCGCGGCGCCCTCTGGCTGCGCCGGATCGCGGCCTCGCTGGGCACGATGGGGGTGACCTTCCTCGGGCTCTTGCTGGTGACCTTTCTGATCGGCCGCGTGGTGCCGGTGGACCCGGTCCTGTCGGTGGTGGGCGACCGCGCCACCCAGGCGCAATATGATGCGGCCTATCGGGCGCTCGGCCTCGACCGGCCGCTGATCGAGCAATTCTGGATCTGGCTGACCAAGGTCTTTCAGGGCGATTTCGGCACCTCGAACCTGACCACCCGGCCGATCGCCGACGACATCGCGCGGGTGTTCCCGGCAACGCTGGAGCTGGCCACGGTCTCGATCGTGATCGGCACCGCTCTGGGCATTCCGATGGGGGTCTGGGCGGCGGTGCGGCAAGGCAAGCTCGTCGATCAGATCGTGCGGATCGTGGGGCTTGTGGGCTATTCGGCGCCGGTGTTCTGGCTGGGGCTGATGGGCTTGTTGCTGTTCTATTTCAAGCTCGACCTGATTTCCGGGCCGGGACGGGTCGATATCAGCTATGAATACGATTTCACCCCGCGCACCGGGCTTTACCTGATCGACACGGCGATGCAAGGCGCATGGGGCGCCTTTGGCAATGTCTTCTCGCATATCATCCTGCCCGCCTCGCTTCTGGGCTATCTGTCGCTGGCCTATATCAGCCGGATGACCCGCAGCTTCATGCTGGCCGAGCTGGGGCAGGAATATGTGACCACCGCGCGGGTCAAGGGTGTGCCGGAATGGCGCATCATCTGGGTGCAGGCGCTGCGCAATGCTGCGGTGCCCTTGGTGACGGTGGTGGCGCTGAGCTATGCCAACCTGCTCGAGGGATCGGTGCTGACCGAGACGGTCTTCGCCTGGCCGGGGCTCGGGCAATATCTGACCAACTCGCTGCAAAACGCCGATATGAATGCGGTGCTGGGCGGGACCCTCGTGATCGGGGTGATCTTCGTCGGGCTCAACATGCTGTCGGACCTGCTTTACACGCTGCTCGATGCGCGCACGAGGGACCGGCAATGACGATGACCCGCGACTGGCTCCTGAGCGAGCGCCCGGCCTCGCGCCGGCAGGCCCGGATTGGGCAAATCTATCGCACCTGGCTTGCGTTTCGCGGCAATGGGCTGGCGCTGTTCGGCGCCTGTATCGTGCTGGCGCTGGTGGTGGTGGCGATCCTTGCGCCCTGGCTTGCGCCGCATGATCCGCTGATCGGCGATCTCAATCATACCCGGCTGCTGCCGCCGCTGACCGAGGGCTATTGGCTCGGCACCGACGAGCAGGGCCGCGATATCCTCTCGCGCCTTTTGCATGGCGCGCGGATCACGCTGGCGGTCGTGGCGCTGGTCGCGGTGATCGCCACGCCGGTGGGCCTGCTGGTCGGCACCACGGCGGGCTATTTCGGCGGCTGGGTCGATACCGTGCTGATGCGGATCACCGATATCGTTCTGGCCTTCCCCAAGCTGATCCTGGCGCTGGCCTTCGTGGCGGCGCTGGGTCCGGGCATCGAGAATGCGATCATCGCGATCTCGATCACCGCATGGCCGCCCTATGCGCGCCTCGCACGGGCAGAGACGCTGACGATCCGCAATTCGGATTTCATCGCCGCGACCAAGCTGCAGGGCGCATCGTCGGCGCGGATCATCTGGAAGCATGTCGTGCCGCTCTGCCTGTCGTCGGTGATCGTGCGGGTCACGCTCGACATGGCGGGGATCATCCTGACCGCGGCGGGCTTGGGCTTTCTGGGCCTTGGCGCGCAGCCGCCGCAGCCCGAATGGGGCGCGATGATCGCGGGCGGGCGCAACTTCCTGGTGGATTACTGGTGGGTCGCCACCATGCCGGGCCTTGCCATCTTCACTGTCTCGCTGGGCTTCAACCTGCTGGGCGACGGGTTGCGCGACGTGCTCGACCCGCGCGGCCGGAAATGAGGGGGCGGCAATGAACCTGCTCGACGTTGAAGATCTGCGGATCAGCTTCCCCACCCGCAACGGCCCGACAGAGGTCGTGCGCGGGGTCAGTTTCAGCTTGGGCCGCGAGCGGCTCGGCATCGTTGGCGAAAGCGGCTCGGGCAAGTCGCAGACCGGGCGCGCGATCCTTGGGCTGACGCCGCCGCCGGGCGAGGCGCGCGCGGCACGGCTCAGCTTTGACGGGATCGACCTGCGCGGCCTTGCGCCCCGGGACTGGCGCGGCTTGCGCGGCAAGCGGATGTCGATGGTGATGCAGGACCCGAAATTTTCGCTCAATCCGGTGATGCCGGTGGGCCAGCAGGTGATGGAAGGCCTGCGCACCCATGGCACCCGCGGAACTGCGGCGCGCAAGGCTGCGCTCGACATGCTGGAGGCGGTGCAGATCCGCGACCCCGAGCGGGTCTTCCGCGCCTATCCGCACGAGCTGTCGGGCGGCATGGGCCAGCGGGTGATGATCGCGATGATGCTGGTGTGCCAGCCCGACCTTTTGATCGCGGATGAGCCGACCTCGGCGCTGGATGTGACGATCCAGATCGAGGTTCTGCGCATCCTCGACCGGCTGGTGGGCGAGCGCGGCATGGGGCTGATCTTCATCAGCCACGACCTGCGGCTGGTCAGTTCGTTCTGCGACCGGGTGCTGGTGATGTATGCCGGGCGGGTGGTCGAGGAGCTGCGCGCCGCCGATCTGGCCGCCGCGAAACATCCCTATACCCAGGGTCTGCTGAACTGCCTGCCGCAGATCGACGGCGACCGCCGCCCGCTGCCGACGCTGGCGCGCGATGCGGGCTGGGCAGAATGACGGGGGGCAAGCCATGCTGAAGATCGACGGGCTCGAGGTGACCTTTTCGCGCGCTGGCGCCGATCCGGTTCGCGCGGTGCGCGGCGTCAGTTTCGAGGTCGCCCAAGGCGAGAGCTATGGCATCGTGGGCGAAAGCGGCTCGGGCAAATCGACCGTGCTGCGCGCGATCTGCGGGCTGGCGCCGACCACCGGCGGGCAGATCACGCTGGAGGGCACGCCCCTGCCCGCGCCGCGCAGCCCTGCCTTCTATCGCCGGGTGCAGATGGTGTTTCAGGACCCCTACGCCTCGCTGCATCCGCGGCACACGGTCGATACCGTGCTGTCCGAACCGCTGGCGATCCAGGGGTTCGAGCGGCGCGAGGCGCGGATCGAGGCGGCGCTGACCGATGTCGGCCTCGGGCCCGATTTCCGCTTTCGCTATCCGCATCAGCTGTCGGGCGGGCAGCGCCAGCGCGTGGCGGTGGCGCGCGCGCTGATCCTCGAGCCGCAGATCCTGCTCCTCGATGAGCCGACATCGGCGCTCGATGCCTCGATCCAGGCCGAGGTGCTGAACCTGCTCGACCGGCTGCGCGCCGAGCGCGGACTGACCTATGTGATGGTCTCGCATGATCTGGCGGTGATCTCGCATATGTGCGAGCGGCTTTTGGTGATGCAGCACGGGCAGGCGGTGGAAGAGCTGAGCCGCGAGGCGCTGCGGGCGCGCGCGGCCAGCACCGATTATACCCGCCGGCTGCTCAAGGCTTCGGTCGGCTATACCAGAGAGGATGCCCCTGCATGACGCCGGTTCCGGTTTTCGACGGCCACAACGATGTCCTGCTGCGCCTGCTGCGCGCGCCCGAGGAGTTCGCGCTGCTCATCGTCATCGAGACTCTTCAGCACATAGACGGCCGCACGCGAAAGCAATGCGCTGTTCACCTCGAACGACGGGTTCTCGGTCGTCGCACCGACGAACACGAACAATCCCGACTCGACGTGCGGAAGGAAGGCATCCTGCTGGCTCTTGTTGAAGCGGTGCACCTCATCCACGAACACGATGGTGCGGCGGCCTCGGGCCTGGGCCACCTGGGCTTGTTCCACCGCTTCGCGGATGTCCTTGACGCCGGCCAGCACGGCGGA
>JACXUS010000547.1 GCA_014763785.1 Sphingomonadales bacterium
CCTTGGCGGTCGAGGCCGGCGCCATCGGCTTGGCCGCGCCGCGCTCCTCAAGCACCAGACCCGAGCGCAGATCGGCCACGACGAAGCTGACATCGCCGCCCAGATCGGCCGCCGTGATCAGCGCCTCGGAGCCGCGCCCGCCCTGTGCCCGTGCGGAATGCGGCAGAGCACCGCCCGCCAGCAGCCCGCCCGCAATCCCGAAGCTCAGAAAATCCCGCCGAAACATCGCCCGCCCCTGCAACCGCATCCTAAAATAGCGCCCCCGCGCCCCGCGCTTCAACGCATGACCCCGCTCAACCGCGCGGGCGCCAGCCTCCGGCCGCCCGGATTTCCGACGACGACAGATCCGACATCGGCACATCGACGAAGCACCAGCGCGGCGTGCGGCACAGCGGCAACATCTGCGCATCCTGCTGCGGCAGCCGCGCCTTGGCGAAGATCCGTGCCGTGCGCGAGCGCCGCGCCGTCATCCGCGCGCCGGGCCGGGCCAGAACGCCCACCGGCACCATTTGCAGGATCTGCCGCCAATTGTCCCAGCGGTCGAATTGCGCCAGATTGTCGGCCCCCATCAGCCAGACGAACTGCACCCCGGGATAGAGCGCCTTGAGCCGGCGCAGGGTCTGCGCGGTAAAGCGCGTGCCCAGCCGCGCCTCAAGATCGGTAATATCAACCCGGGGATCAGGCATCACGCGGCGCGCCTCGCGCAGCCGCGCGGCCATCGGCGCAGGCCCCCGCGTCTTCAGCGGGTTCCCCGGGCTCAGCATCCACCAGACCCGGTCGAGGCCAAAGCGGCGCATCGCCTCGCGGGTGATATGGGCGTGCCCCTCATGGGCGGGATCGAATGATCCGCCCAGAACGCCGATCCGCAGGCCCGGTGTCGCGATGGGAAAGCCCTGTCTCATGGCGCCAGAGCTAACCGATCCCCCGCGCCGAGGGGAGGGCAAATATGACAGTTTCGCGCGGGCTGGCGGCGGTGGCTCTTCGCGGCAACACTGGGGTTGCCGAGCGGCTGGCAGTGCGCACGCACCGGGTCACCCGGATTTGGCCCCAGCCCCCGCCGCCGATTTGCGCCCCGCGGGTCGCGCCCCGCTTCGAGGCCGCTGCAGCAC
>JACXUS010000223.1 GCA_014763785.1 Sphingomonadales bacterium
TGCGAGCGCGCGGTCCTGAGACCGGTCTGAAGAGGCGGCGCGTGCGCCGGTGTGCCGAACCTGTGTCATATCCCATCCCTCCAAAGATGTTCATGAAGTCAGGATCCCGCAGGATTGGGCCGTCTGATAGACCGCATATGGGCGGTTCAGGTGTCATTTCATGGCGCTTTTGTGGCCAGTTTCATGGAGAGCAAAACAGGTCTGATTTCGTTCCAACTTGATCCTTTATGGTAATTCTTCATTCAGCATAAATCGCCGGAAGGAATGGTGCTTTGCCCGCGGCTGTGCCGGACCGTCTGGAACCCTCCGTTTCACCGTGAGGATGCAGCAATCAGACGTGGAAAAGGCGGAGCCCGAAGACAGATTGGCGGGATGGCTTCAAGTTGAAGGGAATAATTCACGGCTTGTTTTCTTTTCTGCAGCAGGTTGACGATTACACCCCTGAAAAATCAAGGAAAATGGTTCCCGCATGACCCTCCAACTGGCCGGACGGAAAGCCAAGGCCCCTGACCCTGCTGGTGAGGCCGTTGTCGAAGCTCCGAAGGGGGAAGAGGGCAAGCCTCCCGCGTTGAAGCTTGCCGGGCTCGACTTCTTTTTCGCCGATATCAGCCGCAAGGCGATTGTCTGGCACGAGACAGGATCGCAAACCTTCGACAGCGAAATTCATGACCTGCAGGAAGCACCTTCTCAAGATGCTCTGCGGCTTCTAACGCCCGAAGACCGCAAGACGATCCTCCGCCTGATCCAGGGCGCGATCCGCGAGGGGGTTGCTGGACCCTATGACGTCGGGGGCGGTGTCGATCAGCGCGCTGTCCACCAGACCCACACGGCCCTCGGGCCGCGGCAAATTCAGGTTGAAGTGCTCCAGCAGGTGGTTCGCGGTCTCGACGAAATCGTCGCGCGCGGTGTTGAAGCTCTCGGTGATCTCGGGCAGCACCTCGGTCTGCCACAGCAGGTTGGGGTCGATCGCGCTGCCCGCCATCAGCCGGGCGATCTGGGCGGCGATCTCGTCATAGGCGCCGATGGTCTGCAAGACGGCATTGGTGATCTGCACGCCGCGGCCGAATTTCCCCATCCGTTCAAGGCGTTCCATGGTGAAGTCGATCATCGCGGCGATCACTTGCGCATTCGGGATCGGCTCTTGCGGCAGCTCGAACCGGTCGATGGCATTGAGCATCGCGCCGATCCGCGCCTCGAAATCGGCGCGCAGATTGGCCTCGGTCGCCTCGCCCTCGCCGCTGATCGTGGCGCCCACATCGCCGATATCGCCGCTCAGCAGCGCTGCATAGTGGCGCAGCCGCGCCTCGTTGCCGGCGGCATTGTGCAAAAGCCGCGCCGCGAACAACAGCGCAATCGCCACCGGCGGCGTGCCGCCGACATAACCCTGAACCGAGATCACCCGCGGCCGCACCCGGTCGCGCACATCGTCGATCCGGTCCACCAGCGCCACCGGGATCGCCCCGACCGAGCGCGCAATCCGCGCGAACCGCCCCATCCGGCCGCGCCGGTGCCGCCCGGCGGCATGGCGCTCCGGGGTCGGCGCACGTTCCGGCATGAAATCCAGCGGATTTGTGCGGAAAAGCAGATATTCCCAGATCAGCGAGGGGTCGAGCAGCTGATCCCGCATCCGCTCGATCATTGCCGCGATCAGCGCCAGAGGATCGCCCCGCACCATCGCCAGCATCGCGTCGAATTCCTCCGACAGCAGGAATTGCGCGACCTCATAGAGGATCCGTCCGACGGTGATCGCCTGACCGAAGCCGGGCACGAATTCGCCCACCGTCAGCATCACCTCGCCCCAGAGCTGGATCGAGGCCTCGAGGTTCTCCATCGACTGCACGAAGTTGCGGTCGAGCACGATATCGCGCAAGAGCATCAGCCGGGCGATGTTCTCTGGCGTCATCTCGCCGGTGGCGGCGATCTCGGGGCCCTCGCCGATCTGGAAGATGACGAGCGCGTCGCGCGTGTCGATCGGGCGGCGCTCGGGGTCGAGGAGTTGCGGCGCGCGGACCTCGCCCGTGCCGCGGCCATAGGCGGGGATGAAGCGGAAGGGCCGGGTGATGCGGATCAGCTTGACCGCCATGCCGCCCGCCATGAAGGGCTCGGGCGAGGGCGCGATGGTGCTGGCATAGAGGTTCGAGCCGAGCGCATTCCCGTCCGAGACCAGCGCCAGCCGCTCGGCCGCGCGCGCGGCGCTCTCCTCGAAGCCGCTGAGCACGCCCTGCAGGCGGGTGCGCGCGGCGGCGAAATCGAGGGCGGCGATCTCGGCGGGCGTCATCAGCTGCGCAAGCTGCGCCTGCTGCGCGGGATCGGCCGAAGCCGCGAGCGCCCGGCGCAGGAGCGGCGTGAAGCGGGTGATGATGTCGAAGCGTTGGTCGCTGTGGCGCCCGGCCAAGCCCAGAAGCAGCGTCGGGTTGAACGCGGCCTCGATGTCCACGGACAGGCCCAGCAGCAGCACCGCAAGCTGCGCATCGGCCTGCGCGAAGGGCGCGGCGCCGGTCGGGTCCAGCGTCTCGGGCGTGACCTCGGACAGATAGCGCTCGATCCGGCGGGTGGCCTCGGTCGGGGCGCTGAAATGGCGCAGCTCGCCGGTGGCATAGGCGGCCAGCAGCGGCGCGATATCGCGCGCAAGGCGGCGCCGCTCCAGCGACATCAGCTGCGGCAAGAGAATGGCAAGGCGCGCGTCTTCCTGCCCCTGCAGCGTGCTCAGACCCTGCTCGATCTCGTCCAGCAGCGGATCGAGCCGCCCGGGCGCCGCCTGCGCCCAATCGGCCAGCGCGCGCAGCCAGTCTTCGGGCGGCAGGAGGCGCGCCTCGGCGGGCTCAAGGTCCAGATCCTCGGCCACCAGCGTATTGAGCCGCCCGATGCCGCGCAGCACCTCGATGACGGGCGCAAGCGGCGGGATCGACCAGGCGAAGACCTCGCCGGTGAACTCGGTCGGGAAGATCACCGCCTCGCTGCCCGCGGTCTGGCGGGCGAGCTGGTCGCGGGTGCGGTGATGGCCCTGAAGCTGGGCATGGAAGCTCTGCGCGGTGGCGGCGGGGCGGCCATCGGGCCGATAGGGGCTGTAGATCGCCTGCGCCACATGCCAGCGCCGCGGGCGTTCCTCGGCGGCGCCGCGCGCCAGCGTCCGGGCGCGGGCGAGCGCCGAGGGCTCGTCCTCGGCGCGCGGGGCGGTGCCGAGGGGCTCGGCCAGCGCGGCGGTGATCGCGGTGATCAGGCGACGGTCGCGAAACAGGCGATAGACCGCGACCAGAGCATCGACCGAGAGCGGCGCGCGGGCGGCCTCCGCGCTGTTGGCGGCATCGTCGAAATAGCCCAGCGGCAGGCTGCGGTCCGAGGCGGTGGGGAAATCCTGCGCGAGCTGGCCGATGGGCGCGCGCGGCTGTTCCTCCCAGTCCGAGATCAGCACCAGCGTCGCCCCGCCGATATCGCGCCCGGCGATCGCCTCGAGCGCGCGCGCCTCCAGCGTGGGGATATGCGCCAGCCGCGCGAACCACACCAGCGCCTGCGCCGCCTCGAGCCGCTCGAGATGTTCGAGATCGGCGGCCTGCGGATCGTCCCCCGTGGCGCCTGCGCGCGCGGCCTGCAGCGGCGCGCCCAGAAATCCGATCACCCCGATCAGCAGCGCCGGTTCCTCGCGCGCGGGGTCGAGCCCGTGGCGCCCTGCGTTGGCGGCGGCCAGATCCATATCGACCGCAGCCGCCAGCGCCTCGGCGCCGGGGCCTGCGCGCAGCGCGGCGCCGAAGCGCTGCGTCAGGCTGCGCAGCACCCCCGCATAGGCGGCCCGCCGCCGCCGGTATTCCGCAAGCGGCAGATGCGCGCCCTCGGGCGTTTCCAGAAGCGCCAGCGCCGCAGGCACCAGCCGCTCGCGCATCTGCGCCAGTTCCGGGCTCTCGCGCAAGAGCACCGTCTCGGGGCCGTCCTCGCCCTCGATCTGCGTGCCGAGCACCCGTAGCCGCGCCAGAACCGCCGTCCAGAAGGCCAGCGCGATCCGCGCCCGCAGGATCGTGGCGTTGATGCCCGCGACGAATTCGGGATAGGGTTCATAGAGCGAAATCAGCTCTTGCAGGCAGTGCGCGGCGAGGTAAAGGCGCATCTGCAGCGGGCCGGTGACCGCGGCGCCGGGGCCGGTGAGCCAGTCCGACACCCCCGCGCCATGCCCGGCGAGCGCACGGCTCAGCACGCCCTGCATCGCCTCGAGCCGGTCAATCGCGGCCAGTTCGATCTCGTTCGCGCCGAGCCGCGCCCAGTCGGTCATCCCCTCCTGCGCGCGGGTCTTGAGCTCGGCAAGCCCGAAGAAGGCCTGCACCACGCGCCCGGGCTGCATCAGATAGGTCCAGAGCGCATCGGGCATGCCGCGCGTCAGCACCCGGTGCAGATCGCGGCCGGGGGCAAGGACGCCCGGCACCAGATCGGGCCAGCGATCGGGGCGCAGCACGGTGCCGCGCTCGAAGCGCTCGAAGCGGGCGATGGTGGGCAAGAGCTGGTCGTAAAAGAGCAGATCCGAGGCGCGCCCGTCGTATCCGGTGAATTTGAACACATCGCACAGCAGCGCGCGCGCGGGCTGGCTGAGGGCTGCAACCGCGGTGGTCACGCCAAGGAGCTGGCCCGCCTGCGCCTCGCTGGCGAGCAGCCCCATCTCGGGGCCTTCGGGGCTGCGGATCACGCTGATCCGTTCCGCGACCGCGATCAGATCGGCATCGTCCGGATTGGCGGCCAGATGGGTTTCCACCAGATGCGCCAGCAGGTCCGCGGGCCCGTCATGCAGGCGCACCGCGGCGAGATCGGCGCCAAGTGCGGCCTCGGCGGGGGCGCGTAGGTGGCGCGGCAGCGGCTTGCCCGCCCCGAGGCCCGTGAGCCGCGGCGCGGCAGGGGCTATGCTGATCTGCGGCGCGGCGGGCGCGGGGCCGGGGCCTTCGGCCAGCGGGGTATTGGTCAGCGGGGCGTC
>JACXUS010000548.1 GCA_014763785.1 Sphingomonadales bacterium
TGCCTACACGCTGCAGGTGGGTCGTGAGGCGATGGAGAGCCGTCTTGGGCTGACGGCGGGCTCGATGGAAGAGCTTGTGTCGAAGCTCAAGGGCTATCTCGGCGGCGAGAAGGGGCTCGCGGAGCTTTACCAGGGCGAGGTCCGGCAGGGCAAGGAGGCACTGTCGGTGCTGGCCGGCGAGGACCTCACCCCGATCGTTGCGAGCTGGGTCGAGCAGGGCAAGTACGGCAAGCTTCTGGAGCTGTGGGTGAAGGGTCTGCCGTTCGACTGGCAGCGCCTGTACGGCGAGGCCCGTCCGCGCCGGATCCCGCTTCCGACCTATCCGTTCGCGAAAGAGCGCTATTGGGTGGAGCCTGTCGGGCGATCTGTGGCTGATCTGGGTCGACACCGCCTATCGCAGCCTGGCGGTGGGCACGCCGTCGGGGCAGTTCGGCTTTGTCCTGGACCGGGGCGCGCAGATCCCCGCCGACCGGCTGGCCGCGGCGCGCGAGGTCTTCGATTTCAACGGCTACGACACCGCGCGGCTGCGCTGATCACGCGATCCCCGACCGCAGGCGGCGCAGGTGGTCGGGCATGTCGCGCGCACCCACCGCGGCCTCGCGCACCAGCCAGTCGAAATGCTGGCTGATCCCCGCCACGCGTTCGGAATCGCGAAACGCCAGGTAATGGCGGCCCAGGTAGACCACCGCCAGAAGCGGGCCGAAGATGGTGACGGGGGCGGAAAACACCCGGCGGGCATCGAAGGCATACATCCGCAATGCCGGATACAGCTGGTCATACAGCGTCAGGATCCGGTCGATCTGGTCCAGCCGGACGGCGGCGGGCAGTCCGGCGTAATAGCCCGCGCCCGCGGCGAAGGCCTCCAGCTCATGCAGGGGCACGGCGATTTCGTAATCCGACCGCGCGCCGCGCATCCAGGTCAGCCGGTCCTGCGAGGCGCCGATGGCCTGTTCCGCGGTGCGGCCCAGTTGCGGCTCGTACTCCCATTGCAGCATGGCGGGGGTCTTGAGCATGTCCGGCAGGGTCGCCGGCACATGGCGGATCTTGTAGCCCGCGGCCTCCTGGTGCCAGGCAAAGATCGTCTCGTCGATCAGCGCGCCGCCGCC
>JACXUS010000224.1 GCA_014763785.1 Sphingomonadales bacterium
GTAAAGACTATTCACTTTACAGGCCCTCCGGACTTGACTAGCCTGAACTTGAGCGTTCACTTTGCCACACTATCTGTTTCATCCGACCGAGCCCGCCGGCGCGCCTATCCCGGCCCAGATGCGCCCCCGACCCGAGTGTCCCATGAAGATCGTTCCCCTGATCAACGCCCTCCTTGTCACCACTGCGCTTTACGCGCTGGTCTTCGAGCGCGACCGCCTGATGAGCTTTGCCGGCGCCCAGACCGCGCCCGAAGACGCCGCGCCCGTCCGGACCGCCGAGACCGCAAAGCCGGTGCCGGTACAGGTGCTGCGCTCAACCGCGCGGCCGGTCGATCAGGGCGTGCTCCTGCGCGGCGAGACGCAAGCCGCGCGGCGCGTCGAGTTGCGCGCCGAAACCACGGGGCGCGTGATTTCCGAACCCCTGCGCCGCGGCGCCGAGGTGGCAGCGGGCGACACGCTCTGCCGTCTCGATCCCGGCACCCGCCCCGCGCAGCTGACCGAAGCCGAAGCCCGCCTGACCGAGGCCGAGCTGAACGCCACCGCCTCGGACCGGCTGCAGGCGGGGGGCTATCGCTCGGACACGGCGGCCGCGGGCGCCAAGGCCGCGTTGCAGGCCGCTCAGGCCGCGGTCGAGGCGGTGCGCACCGATATCGCGCGCCTCGCCATCACCGCGCCCTTCGGCGGCGTTCTGGAAGAGGACAGCGCGGAACTCGGGGCGCTGCTGGGCGCGGGCGGGCTCTGCGCCACGGTGATCGCGCTCGACCCGATCCGGCTGGTGGGCTTCGTGCCGGAAACCGAACTGGCGCGCGTCGCACCCGGGGCGCTGGTGGGGGCACGCCTTGCCACCGGCCAAGAGGTCACCGGCCGCGTCAGTTACCTCTCGCGCTCGGCCGATCCCGCCACCCGCACCTTCCGCGTCGAGGCCGAGATCGCCAATCCCGACGGCCACATCCGCGAGGGCCAGAGCGTCGAGATGCTGATCGCGGCCGAAGGCGCGCGCGCCCATCTTCTGCCGGCTTCGGTGCTGACGCTTGACGATCGCGGCACGCTGGGCGTGCGGCTGGCGGTAGAGGGCGTGGCCCGCTTCGCCCCGGTCCGGGTGCTGCGCGACGAGCCGGGCGGGCTGTGGCTGGCCGGGCTGCCCGAGACCGCCGAGGTGATCGTGGTCGGGCAGGATTATGTGACCGATGGCAGCGCGCTGGCCGCGACGCTGGTCGATCGCGCGCCCGGCGATGCGCCCGGCGATGCGGCGGGCGATGCGGTGGAGACCAAGCCATGACCGGGATGGTCGACTGGGCGGCGGCGCGCGCGCGCACGGTGCTGGCCTTCGTCGCGATCACCATCGCGGCGGGGCTCAGCGCCTATTTCGGCCTGCCCAAAGAGGGCGAGCCCGATATCGAAATCCCGATGCTCTTCGTCTCGGTCCAGTTCCCCGGCATCTCGGCCGCCGACAGCGAGAAGCTGCTCGTGAAGGTGATGGAGACGGAACTGTCGGACCTCGACGGGCTCAAGACCATCTCCGGCACCGCCTCCGAGAATTACGCGGGCGTCGCGCTGGAATTCGACTTCGGCTGGGACAAGTCCAAGATCCTCGCCGATGTGCGCGATGCGATGAACACGGCCGAGGCCAAATTCCCCGACGGCGCCGAGAAATATTCGGTGAACGAGATCAATTTCTCGGAATTCCCGATCGTCATCGTGACCCTGTCCGGCGCCGCGCCCGAACGCACTTTGTTACGCCTTGCCAAAGAGTTGCAAGACGATCTTGAAGCGCTGGAGCCGGTGCTGGAGGCCAGTCTTGCGGGCCATCGCGACGAGATGGTCGAGGTGCTGATCGACCCGTTGAAGCTGGAATCCTACAACGTCACCGCCCCCGAGCTGATCCAGGTCGTTCAGATGAACAACCAGCTGATCGCCGCGGGCGAGGTCGAAACCGCGGGCGGCGCCTTCTCGGTCAAGATCCCCTCCAGCTTCGAGGGCCCCGCCGATATCTACGCCCTGCCCGTCAAGGTGAATGGCGAGCGGGTGATCACCCTCGGCGATCTGGCCGAGATCCGCCTGACCTTCGAGGATCGCACCGGCACCGCGCGCTTCAACGGCGCGCCCACGGTCGCGCTGCAGGTGGTCAAACGCAAGGGCTATAACATCCTCGACACCGTGGCCGCGGTGCGCGGGGCGGTCGAGGCCGCGCAGGCCGACTGGCCCGAGCCGCTGCGCGAGGCGGTCGATGTGGGCGTTTCGCTCGATCAGTCGAAGACCGTGGGCGCGATGGTGAGCCAGCTTGAGGGCTCGGTGCTGACCGCGATTGCGCTGGTGATGATCGTGGTGCTGGCGACGCTGGGCACGCGCTCGGCGCTGCTGGTCGGTTTCTCGATCCCGACCTCGTTCCTGCTGACCTTCCTTCTGTTGGGCGTGATGGGGGTGGCGATCTCGAATATCGTGATGTTCGGGCTGATCCTTGCGGTGGGCATGCTGGTCGATAGCGCCATCGTCATCGTCGAATATGCCGACAAGCGGATCAGCGAGGGCCAAGGCCCGATGCGCGCCTATACCGAGGCCGCGAAACGCATGTTCTGGCCGGTGGTCAGTTCGACCGCAACGACGCTCTGCGCCTTCCTGCCGATGCTGTTCTGGCCGGGCGTTCCGGGTGAATTCATGGGGATGCTGCCGGTCACGATCATCTTCGTTCTGTCGGCCAGCCTTGTCGTGGCGCTGATCTATGTGCCCGTCGTGGGCGGTGTCGCGGGGCAGATCTCGCGTGCGCTGGATCAGGCCGCGGACCGGCTGCGGGCGCGGCCGCTGGCGCTGCGGCTGGGGCTGGCGGCGGGATCGGTCGCGCTGGTCTTCGCGGGTGGGCTTGCCATGCTGAACCCCGCGCTGCTGGGCGGCGCGGGCCGCGGGTTTGCCGCGTCCCTGCCCGGGGCGGTGCTGTTTGCGCTTGGCGCCATGGCGGCCTCAAGCACGCTCGGCGCGCTGAGGCCCCTGCCCGCCCCGCAGCCGGTGCAGGCCGGCTATCGCCGCACGCCCTTCGGCCGGGTGATCGCGGTGATCGCGGGCAATCCGGTGATGCCGGTGGTGACGCTGGTCGCGGTGCTCGGCGCGGTGATCTTCACCTTCTCCTATTACGGCAAGCACAATAACGGCACGCAATTCTTCACCGACAGCGAGGTCGAACAGGCCATCGTCTATATCCGCGCCCGCGGCAACCTGAGCATCGACGAAAAGGACGCCCTGCTGCGCATGGCCGAAGGGGCGGTGCTGGGCACGCCCGGGGTGGCGGCGGTCTTCTCCTTCGCGGGGGAAGGCGGGCTGAACCAGAACACCGGCGGCGCCGTCGCGCCGCGCGACACGATCGGCCAGATCCAGATCGAGATGACCCGCTGGGAGGATCGCGTGGGCCGCCCCGGCTATCAGAGCGGCGAAGCGATCATGGCGGGGATCATGGCGCGGATCGGCGCGATCCCCGGCATCCGCGCCGAATATCTGGCCCAAGACCGCGGCCCGGCCTCGGGCAAACCGATCCAGCTGCGGCTGAAGGGCGAGGAGTTCGCCGCGCTCGACGCCGCGGTCGAGCAGGTCGAGGCGCAGCTGCGCAGCATGACCGGCATCACCGCCATCGAGGACACCCGCCCCCTGCCCGGGATCGACTGGCAGGTCGATGTGGATGTGACCCGCGCCGGACGCTTCGGCGCCGATGTGGCGACGGTCGGCGGCATGGTGCAGCTGGTCACCCGCGGCATCCTGCTCGACACGATGCGGGTGCCCAGTTCGGATGAGGAAATCGAGATCCGCGTGCGCCTGCCCGAGCCCTATCGCGTGCTGAGCACGCTCGACACGCTCAAGCTGCGCACCGCGCAGGGGCTGGTGCCCTTAGCCAATTTCATCACCCGCACCCCGGTACCAAAGCTCGGCCGGATCGACCGGGTGGACCAGACGCGGTATTACGATGTGAAGGCCGATGTGATCGAGGGGCTGGTGAACGATCAGGGCGCGCCGATCAACGCCAATGAGCGCACCGCGGCGCTGGGTCAATGGCTCGAAACCGCCGAGCTGCCCCCCGGGGTCACCTGGGAATGGGCCGGCGACTTGGTCGAGCAATCGGAAAGCCAGGCCTTTCTGGCGCAGGCGTTTCTGGGCGCGCTGGGGCTGATGTTCGTCATCCTGCTGGCGCAGTTCAACAGCTTCTACAATGCGGTTCTGGTGCTTCTGGCGGTGGTTCTGTCGACCGCGGGGGTGCTGGTGGGGATGCTGGTGATGGGGCAGCAATTCTCGATCATCATGACCGGGGTTGGCATCGTCGCGCTCGCCGGGATCGTGGTGAACAACAACATCATTCTGATCGACACCTATCAGGAATTCGCCCGCTACATGCCGCCGGTCGAGGCCGTCATCCGCACCGCCGAGCAACGCCTGCGGCCGGTGGCGCTGACCACGGTCACCACGATGGCGGGGCTTGCGCCGATGATGGTCGGGCTGAGCCTCGATTTCGTGAATGGCGGGGCGAGCTGGAACAGCCCGACGGCGCTCTGGTGGAAGCAACTGGCGACGGCGGTGGTCTTCGGTCTGGGGATCGCGACGGTGCTGACGCTGGTCTTGACGCCCGCGCTGCTGGCGATCCGGATCTGGTTTGGCGCCGGGCTGCGGCGGGGCCTTGGCCGGGTCTTTGGGCGCAGTGCGCGCGCGCGCGCCGACCGCGATCTGGCGGCCCGCGCCCGGGTCGCGGGGGCGCCCGAGATCCTGTGGGAGGCCGAGCCCGAGCCGGTCGCCGCGCCCGCCCTGACCCGCGCGGCGGAATAATCGCCAACCGCTGCACCCTGGGGCACGGGCGCAGGGGGCTGCTCGCCCCCTCTTGGCCTGCGGCCAATTCACCCCCCGGGATATTTGGGCACTGTTGAGGGGGAAAGGGGGGCGCCCGTGCCCCAGGG
>JACXUS010000549.1 GCA_014763785.1 Sphingomonadales bacterium
GCGCGGGCGGGCCCCGGCCCTGCTGCGGCTCACTCGGCGGGGCGGGGCCGGCTCTGGGGCCGGTTCTGCGTGCGGATATCTGCCCCCGCTTGAGGGCGCTTCCCAAGGCCCCCTCGCGCGGGCGTCAGCCGCGCCGTCCCGCGGCCCTCTCGCGCCCTGCCTTTGCGCGGCCTGCCTGCGCCGCGCTCTTGCACCCCGCCGTTGCACCCCGCCCTTGCACCGCCCGGTCGCACTGGCTGCGCATCACCGAGCCTGCGCGGCCGGTGTTTGATGCAGATCAGCGCGGATTTCTGATCTGAACGGTATAGTTCATAAGAATCGCGAAGTCAGGAGGAAACCATGACCGACCATTCCCTGTTTGCTGCATCGCACTCCAGTCTTGGCCGCCGACTTGCGGCGGTGCTTCTGCTTGGGCTGCTCGCGGGCTGCGCGCAGCTTGAAAGCAAGGTTGGCCAATGTGAGCCGGGGGTCGAGGATCTCTCGACCATGGCAACGATCGCCTCCACGAAATGCTGAAAGCGCCGCGCTCCGCCGATCCCGGCGGAGCGCGGCCCCGCAGGGGCCGGGGCCGGTCGGCGGGCAGAGCCCGCCGACCGGCCCGCGGTGTCCGCAGGCGCATCGCGCCTGCGGACACCGCGCCCCCCTTTGCGGGCCGCGGGCCCGGCGGGGATGGCGCGTCCAGCCTTGTCACCCCATCTTGTCCTGTAAATCCATTTCTGTTTCAGGCTCTTGCGCTGTAAACTCGGGTTCAGACCCGGTGGGATCCAGACCCGGCGGTGGTCAGACACGGTGGGATCCAGACACGGGGGGGGGCGCCATGGCACGCACGGCACTGACGGGCACGCGGATCCGCGAACGGCGGACCTCGCTGCGGTTGAAGCAGGCGGATCTGGCGCAGGCCGCAGGCATTTCGCCCGCCTATCTCAACCTGATCGAGCACAACCGCCGCCGCCCGGGTGAGGCGCTGATCGCGGCGCTCGCGCAGGCGATGGGGGTTGAGCCCGAGGCGCTCTCCGAGGGCGCCGAGGGGGCGCTTTTCGATGAGCTGCGCGAGGCCGCCGCCAGCGCCGAAGCCGCCCCCGCACCGGGTCCCCCCTCGCGC
>JACXUS010000550.1 GCA_014763785.1 Sphingomonadales bacterium
GTAGGTGCCGGGCGCCGTGCGCCGCGCCAGCAGCGTCGGGATGCGGGCCTTGTGCTCGATCCGCGCCAGGACGGGGCATTCGGCATTCGCCGCCTCTTCATCCTCGAAATAGATGCGGGTCTGCAGGCCGATGTTGATGCCCCGCGCCACGACCCAAAGCGAGATGTGCGGGGCCATCAGCCGGCCCGAGGGATGCGGCACCCGCCCCGGCTTGATCGTGTCCAGCCGCCAGTCGCCGCTGTCGAAATCCGCCACGATCCGCGCCCATCCGGTGACGGCGGGATCGGCCGGGCCGCGCGGATCCTGCGATCCGGGATAGCGACCCTCGGCATCCGCCTGCCAGCTTTCCAGAAGCGCGTCGCGCAGGATCATGCCCGCCCCGTCGCGCACATGGCCGGTAATGGTGATCCGTTCGCCGCGCGCGCCGTCGCGGATCGGCGACTGGCCCAGATCCTCGGGGTAGATGCCGGCATTGCCCAGGAAGTTGGGCGTCAGGCCGATGTGGACATAAGGCCCGGCCGTCTGCGACGGCGTTTCCTTGCGGTAGGGCAGGCTTTGGGTCATCTCACATCCCCTCGCGGCGATTTTCGAAATAGGTCTGGCGACGGCCGCGCAGCACGATGTCGAACCGGTAGGCCAGGCAATCCATCGGGATCGAGGCCGACATGTCCAGCGGCGCGATCAGCGCATCGATGGCGGCCTGCGACGGGATCGTGTTGACGATCGGGCAGCGGGCGATCAGGGGGTCGCCCTCGAAATACATCTGGGTGATCAGCCGCTGGCCGAAGCCATGGCCGAAGACCGAGACATGGATGTGCATCGGCCGCCAGTCGTTCACCCCGTTCGGCCAGGGATAGGCCCCGGGCCGGACGGTCAGGAACTCATAGCGCCCCTCGCCATTGGTGACGGTCCGCCCGCAGCCGCTGAAATTCGGGTCGAGCGGCGCCAGGTAGCCGTCCTTCTTGTGGCGATAGCGCCCGCCGGCATTGGCCTGCCAGATCTCGACCAGCACGCCCGGCACCGGGCGGCCCTGATCGTCCATCACCCGGCCGTGCATGATGATGCGTTCGCCGATCGCCGGCTGGCCGGTGAAGTTCAGGAC
>JACXUS010000225.1 GCA_014763785.1 Sphingomonadales bacterium
GCAAGATGACGCCACAGTGACTGGCATGTGACAGCCCATCGGCCCCGCTCCCGCAGTGCCGGACGGGATCGAGACGAAGAAGCAGTCCGCAACGGCGTGGTTCGCAGAACTGCGGGACCGGATCTGCAAGGCGTTTGAAGATCTGGAAGACGAGCTTGGTGAGGTCGGAGCCGACCGAGAAGCCGACGTAGTCCGCGGCC
The DNA here is from genome assembly GCA_014763785.1 of Sphingomonadales bacterium. Lineage (GTDB taxonomy): Bacteria > Pseudomonadota > Alphaproteobacteria > Rhodobacterales > Rhodobacteraceae > Rhodobacter. The sequence continues at coordinate 201 of JACXUS010000225.1, forward strand.
TGGCCGGCGGCGACCGCCTTGCTCTGCGTGCCGCTCGGAAAGAACAGGCCCGCTTCCTTGCCCGCGCGCCCGGCGAGCTCGGCTTGCAGACGCAGGACGGTCGGGTCGTCGCCCCAGACGTCGTCGCCGGTTTCGGCGGCGGCCATCGCGGCGGGCAGCGCGCCCAGAACCGGGATCAGCCGCCCGTCGAGCGCGAGTTCCCCGATCGCGACCAGCCCCTCGATGTCCTCGGGCGGCAGGATCCCGATCGCGCCCAGCACCGCCAGCGCGATCGGCAGATCGAAATGCGAGCCCTCCTTGGGCAGATCGGCAGGCGAGAGGTTCACCGTCAGCCGCTTCATCGGCAGCGCGATCGACATTGCCGCCAGCGCCGCGCGCACCCGCTCGCGCGCCTCGGACACCGCCTTGTCGGGCAGGCCCACCACGGAAAACCCCGGCGCCCCGGCAGCTTGCGCGCATTGCACCTCGACGAGGCGCGCCTCGACCCCCTCGAAGGCCACCGTATAGGTCTTGGCGACCATTCCACACTCCCCTCAGCTTACCCGTTCTGTGCGCCCCGGGCGTCCCGACTGTGCGGCCATTCGGGAGGAATCGCCAGCCCCGGGCGGTTGCCAAGCCGGTCTCAGCGCATATGTTAGCCCTATCGCCCCCCGTTCGAGCGCGAAGTTCTCCGGCCGGCGATCCTTCGGTGTTCGGTGACCTGTCTCACCCTGTCCGGCCCGGCCGGGCAGTGTCCGGCAGGCCCGGCAAAACCCACAAAAGATATAAACATTTTTTTGTGAGGAACCGAAGCAAGCGCAAGACATTGTCCCTGAGCGGGCGCATACTGCCCAAACAGAGACGTCGACAGTGGGGCGGGAGACCCCGAGGAGACTGGTGATGGCCCTCGAAGGAATGAACGACGATACCTTGCCGCGTCAGGCGATGCGGGCTGAATATCTGGATGCCGAGACCGAGGCGGCGCTCGCCCGGGCCTGGCGCGATCAGCGCGATGAACAGGCGCTGCACCGGCTGGTGACCGCCTATATGCGCCTTGCGATTGCCACCGCGGCCAAGTTCCGCCGCTATGGCGCGCCGATGAGCGACCTGATCCAGGAGGCCTCGCTCGGGCTGATGAAGGCCGCCGACAAGTTCGACCCCGATCGCGGGGTGCGGTTCTCGACCTATGCGGTCTGGTGGATCAAGGCCTCGATCCAGGAATTCGTGATGCGCAACTGGTCGATGGTGCGCACGGGCTCGACCAGTTCGCAAAAGGCTTTGTTCTTCAACCTGCGGCGCGTGCAGGCGCAGATCGCCCGCGAGGCCGATGCCGAGGGTGTCGCGCTCGATGGCGCGCAGCTGCGCGAGCGGGTGGCGATCACCATTGGCGTGCCGTTGGCCGATGTCGAGATGATGGAGGGGCGGCTCTCGGGGTCGGATTTCTCGCTCAACGCCGTGCAATCGGGCGATGAGGAGGGCCGCGAATGGGTCGAGACGCTGGAAGATGACGGCGCGGGACCCGAAGAGGCGGTGACCGAGGCGCATGACGGCCAGTTGATGCGCAACTGGCTGGGCGAGGCGATGGGGCGGCTGACCGACCGCGAGGCCTATATCGTGCGCGAGCGGCGTCTGATCGACGAGCCGCGGACGCTGGAAAGCCTCGGGCAGGAGCTTGGCCTGTCGAAGGAGCGGGTGCGCCAGCTCGAGGCGCAGGCCTTCGGCAAGATGCGCAAGAGCCTTGAGAGCCACGGCGAAGAGGTCGCAAGTCTCTTCGCATGAGGATTTCCCCGGTGTTTTCTCTGGCCTTGGCCCTCGCTGTGGCGGGGGCCGGGGTTGTTTATGCGCGGGAAATTGCGGCGGCCGATCTGCCCGCCGTGGTGGCCCGGGCCGCGCCACAGGTGCTGGTCTTGGGCGAGGTGCATGACAATCCGGGGCATCACCTCAATCAGGCCGCGGCGGTGGCGGCGCTCGCGCCGCGGGCGCTGGTCTTCGAGATGCTGAGCCCCGAGCAGGCCGCCAAGGTGACGCCCGAGCTGATCGCCGATCCGGCGCGGCTGGCCGAGGTGCTCGATTGGGCCAAGTCCGGCTGGCCCGAATTTTCGCTTTATGCGCCGATCTTTGCGGCGGCGCCCGGGGCGCGGATCGTGGGCGCTGCCCTGCCGCGCGATCAGGTGCGCCGCGCGATGGCCGAGCCTTTGGCCGAGGTCTTTGGTCCGGGGGCGGCGGACTATGGCCTGGATCGGGCTTATGCCCCGGATCTGCAAGCGCAGCTCGAGGCCGAATCGCAGGCCGACCATTGCAATGCCCTGCCGCCGGATCTGCTGCCCGGGATGGTCGCGGCGCAAAGGCTGCGCGATGCGGCGTTCGCGCGGGCGGCTTTGGGCGCGCTGGAGGACACCGGCGGACCGGTTGCGGTGATCACCGGCACCGGCCACGCCCGTGCCGACCGGGCGGTGCCCGCGATGATCCGCGCGGCGCGCCCCGGGGTGCGGGTGGCGACGCTCGGTCAGCTCGAGGCGGGCCCGGGCGAGGTGGTGGGGCCCGATCAGCCCTTCGATTGGTGGATCGTGACGCCGCCGACCGCGCGCCCCGATCCCTGTGCGGCGTTTCAATAGACAGGCGCGCGGGGGCGCCACGGTGGTTGCAGGGGGCGCGGCGCAATCGCCACGGTGGGGTAAGAGGTCGCGCGGCGCGAGCGCCGCGGCAGTGTTATGGGCGTGTTGCGCGGCGCGAGCGCCGCGCCCGGGGGCCGCGCAGGGTGCAAGCACCCTGCGCGGCCCCTCCCCTGACGGCAGGCGCGGTGCAGGGCTTGCCCCGCGCGGCCGCGGCCCCTAAACCTGAGGCAACAACGGGGGTGATCATGCTGGCGGGCAAGCGTATTCTTCTGATCATCGGCGGCGGCATCGCGGCGATCAAGGTGCCCGAGCTGATCCGGTCCTTGCGCGGGCAGGGCGCTGCGGTCACGCCGATCCTGACCGCGGGCGGCGCGCAATTTGTCACGCCGCTCTCGATTGCCGCGCTGGCCGGGCATCCGGTGCATACCGACCTCTTTGATCTGACCACCGAGGCCGAGATGGGCCATATCCAGCTGAGCCGTTCGGCCGATCTGGTGGTGGTGGCGCCCGCGACCGCCGATCTGATGGCGAAGATGGCGGGCGGGATCGCCAATGATCTCGCCTCGACGCTGCTCTTGGCGACCGATACGCCGGTGCTGATCGCGCCGGCGATGAATGTGCGGATGTGGGAACATGCCGCGACCCGGCGCAACCGCGCGACGCTGGCCGCCGATGGCATCCGCTTCGTGGGCCCGAATGCCGGCGAGATGGCCTGCGGCGAGTTTGGCGAGGGGCGGATGGCCGAGCCCGCCGAGATTGTCGCGGCGATTGCGGCGATGCTGGCGGATGGCCCGCTGAAGGGGCGGCATGTGCTGGTGACCTCGGGGCCGACGCAGGAACCGATCGACCCGGTGCGCTATATCGCGAACCGTTCGTCCGGGGCGCAGGGCACGGCGCTGGCCGCGGCCTTGCGCGATCTGGGCGCGCGGGTGAGTTTCGTGACCGGCCCCGCCAGCGTGCCGCCGCCCGAGGGCGTCACGGTGATCCGCGTCGAGACCGCGCGCGAAATGCTGGCTGCGGTCGAGGCGGCCTTGCCCGCCGATGCGGCGGTCTTTGCCGCTGCCGTGGCCGATTGGCGGGTCGCCAATGCCGCCGGGCAGAAGATGAAGAAGGACGGCAAGGGTAGCCTGCCTGCCCTCGAATTTGCCGAGAACCCCGACATACTGGCGCGCGTGTCGCAGATGGGCGCGGGGCGGCCGGGCCTCGTTGTCGGCTTTGCCGCCGAGACCCATGAGGTCGAGCGCCACGCCACCGAGAAGCGCGCGCGCAAAGGCTGCGACTGGATCGTGGCGAATGACGTGAGCCCGGGCACCGGCATCATGGGCGGCAGCGAGAATGCGGTGACGATCATCGACGCTGCGGGGGCCGAAGCCTGGCCGCGGATGGGCAAGGCCGAGGTCGCCCGGCGGCTGGCGGCGCGCATTGCGGGCGCGCTGGGCGCGGGCTGAGGGCGCGGATAAGGCGAGTATTTGGACCAAGAAGAAACACTGGCCTTCTTCTTGGTATAAATACTCAAAATAGAAAGTTTCGGCGAAGGGGCGGGGCATGAGCACACCGATCATCAAGGTTCTGCGCGAGGATTGGGCCGATCCGGGCGTTGCGCTGCCACGCTATGAGACGGCAGGCGCGGCGGGGGCCGATATTCGCGCGAACCTGAAGCCCGAGGACCGCGCCGCGGGCTTTACGCTGGCGCCGATGCAGCGCGCGGTGGTGCCGACGGGGCTGCGCGTGGCGATCCCCGAGGGGTACGAGATGCAGATCCGCCCGCGCTCGGGGCTGGCGCTGAAGCATGGGATCAGCCTGCCCAACACGCCCGGCACGATCGACAGCGATTATCGCGGGCCGCTCGGGGTGCTTTTGATCAACTTCGGGCCCGAGCCCTTCACCATTGCCCATGGCGAGCGCATCGCCCAGGCCATTATCGCGCCGGTGGTGCAGGCGGGTTACACGGTGGTCGAGGATCTCGACGCGACCGCGCGGGGCGAGGGCGGTTTCGGCTCGACCGGGCGGGGCTGAGCCGTGGCGGGGCTGATCCTGATCGGCGGGCTGATCGGGCTGGGGATCTGGCTCAAGGCGCCGCGGAGGCTGGTCGCGGGGACGGTCGCGCTGATCTGGGC
>JACXUS010000032.1 GCA_014763785.1 Sphingomonadales bacterium
GATCAGGGGGGCGGATCGGGGGGCCGAAACGTGCCGAACCGTCCGGGCGGTGGCCGCGCAGCACCCCGGCGCCGCGATGCCGGGGCCCGGGCACAGGGATCCTGCGCCCGGGCCGGGGGTCTCAGAACTGATCGACGGCCAGCGCCATCACCGGGTCGGCGCCCGATTCAATGCGCGCCAGATGCATCGCGCAGGCGGGCAGCTGACGGGCCATGTAATAGCGGCCGGTGGCGATCTTGCCCTCGTAGAAGGCTTTGTCCGAGGCGCCCGCGTCGAGCGCGGCATAGGCCGCCTTGGCCATCCGCGTCCACATCAGCCCAAGGCAGACATGCCCCATCAGATGCATGAAGTCATAGGACCCCGACAGCGCCGCATTGGGGTTCTTCATGCCGTTCTGCATGAAGAACATCCCCGCCGTTTGCAGCTGTTTCGAGGCCACCTTCAGCGCCTCGGTGAAGGGCGCCATCCGCGGATCGGCGTCATGGGCCTTGCACTCGGCCTTGACCATCTCGAAGAAGGCCATGACATGCTTGCCGCCGTCCTGCGCCAGCTTGCGGCCCACCAGATCGAGCGCCTGCACCCCGTTCGCGCCCTCATAGATCATCGTGATCCGGGCATCGCGGGTGAACTGGGACATGCCCCATTCCTCGATATAGCCATGCCCGCCATAGACCTGCTGGGCCAGAACGCAGGCGTCAAAGCCCTTGTCGGTCAGGAAGCCCTTGATCACCGGGGTCATCAGCGAAATCAGCCCCTCGGCCGCGGCATCCCCGGCCTTGTGGCCGCGGTCGATCAGATGCGCACCCCAGAAGGTCAGCGCGCGCGCGCCTTCGAGGAAGCTCTTCTGATCCATCAGGCTGCGACGGATATCGGGATGCACGATCAGCGGATCGGCGGGGCCCGAGGGGTTCTCGGTCCCGGTCACCGCGCGGCCCTGCAGGCGGTCCTTGGCATAGGCGAGCGCGTTCTGATAGGCGGCCTCGGCCACGGCATAGCCCTGCAGGCCCACGCCCAGACGCGCCTCGTTCATCATCGTGAACATCGCGCGCATGCCCTTGTGCAGATCGCCGAGCAGATAGCCGGTCGCGCCGTCATAGTTCATCACGCAGGTCGAGTTGCCGTGAATCCCCATCTTCTCTTCGATCTTGCCGACCGAGACCGCGTTGCGCGCGCCAAGGCTGCCATCGGCATTCACTAGGAACTTCGGCACGATGAAGAGCGAGATGCCCTTGGTCCCCTCGCCGCCGCCCGGGGCCTTGGCCAGCACCAGATGGATGATGTTCTCGGCCAGATCGTGGTCGCCCGCCGAGATGAAGATCTTCTGCCCGGTGATCTTGTAGGACCCGTCGTCCTGCGGCTCGGCCTTGGTGCGCAGCATGCCCAGATCGGTGCCGCAATGCGGCTCCGTCAGGTTCATGGTGCCGGTCCAGTCGCAGCTGACCATCTTCGGCAGATAGGTCGCCTTCTGCTCGGGCGTGCCATGCACATGGATCGCCGAATAGGCGCCATGCGTCAGGCCCTGATACATGTTGAACGCCATATTGGCCGAGACGAAGATCTCGCCCACCGCGCAGTTCAGCAGATAGGGCATGCCCTGACCGCCGAATTCGGGATCGCAATCGAGCGCGGTCCAGCCGCCCTCTTTCATCGCCGCAAAGGCCGCGTCAAAGCCGGTCGGCGTGCGCACCACGCCATTTTCCAGCACGCAGCCCTCGGTGTCGCCCACCACATTGAGCGGTGCGAGCACCTCGGAGGCGACTTTTGCCGCCGCATCGAGCACGGCCTCGGTAAAGTCGCGCTCCATCTCCTCATAGCCGGGCACCCCGGCCTGCGAGACATTGAGCACCTCATGCAGCAGAAACTGCATGTCCTTGGTGTTGGCGGTATAGCTCGGCATTCAATCCTCCCTCGGTCTGCCTCAGGCGGCCGAGGTCTCCGGGTTCTGGCCCTTCAGCTCGCGCTCGCCCCATTCGATCTGTTCGCTCAGCTCGGCGATGGCCACGTTCAGCTCGTCGCGTTGCTTCACCATTTCGTCGAGCCGCTGGCGCGCCAGCTTCAGCGTCTGCGACATCTGCGTCTTCTGCTGATCGCCCATCGCATAAAGGTCGAGCAGCTGGCGGATGTCCTCGAGGCTGAAGCCGAAGCGCTTGCCGCGCAGGATCAGCTTGAGCCGGGCCCGGTCGCGCCGGGTGAACAACCGCTTCTGCCCTTCCCGGATCGGGAACAGCAATTCCTTGGCCTCATAGAACCGGAGCGTGCGCGGCGTCACATCGAACGCGTCACACATCTCGCGGATCGTCATCGTCTCAGTCATGGCATCTGCCTTTTCTTGTCCTAGGGTAATGCAAGACGCGGCAGATGCTGTTTCCGATCCTACATTACAAGCGAAGTTGACGTGCGCGTCACCGTAACGTCGCGTCACGATGCGGCTGACGTAATGTCGGGAAAAATTGATCGGTCGGTAAAGTAATTTTATGACCCGGCGTCACCCCAAAAACCCGGGGTTTCCCCGCCCGAAGCCGGGCCAATCGCACTCGTTACACCTTGCAGATCGAATCGCTTTTGCGCTCAGGGATCAAGCGTTTTCGCCACCGCGTCGCGCAATTGCCGCAGGTCCTGCATCGCCTGATCCAGCTCGTCGCGCTGCTGTTGCAGCACGCCCAGCTGCCGGTCGGCGATCTCGACCCAGACCCGGTTTTGCTCCTCCGTGCCCTTCTGATCGTAGATCAAGAGCCACTGGCGCAGCTCTTCCAGACTGAAGCCGAAGCGCCGCCCGCGCAGGATCAGCGTCATCCGGGCGATCTCGCGCGGGCCATAGAAGCGGGCGCGGCCTTCCTTCTGGGGCGAGAGCAGTTCGATATACTCATAGTAGCGCAGCGTCCGCGGCGTGACGTCGAAACGGGCGCACATTTCCTTGAAACTCAGAACGTCGGGCATTCGGCTCTCCTCGGGCGCAAGTTAGCGCTGCCGCGCGCGCGCTTCAACCGGGGTTTCACGGGGCCGTTACGCAGGGTCGCAGCCCGCGGCAGACCGGCGCGCGGGGCTTGTCAGGACCGGGCCGCCGCGGGATAGTCGCGCCAGCATCACGAAGGAGGGCGCGCGATGACCACGACGGGCATGGATGCCAACGCCAAGCGCACACTGGCGCGCCAGTTCATCGAGGCGATCCCGCACAGCCGCGCGCTGGCCATGCATCTGGATGAGATCGAGGACGGCCGCGCGCAGATCTCGATGCCCTGGGACGAACGGCTGGTGGGCGATCCGCGCACTGGCGTCATTCACGGCGGCGCGGTCTCGGCCTTGATGGATACCTGTTGCGGGGCGGCGGTGATGAGCCACCCCGAGGCCCCTGCCGGCACTGCCACCATCGATTTGCGCATCGACTATATGCGGGCGGCGGTCCCGGGTCAGCGGATCACCGCGCGCGCCCATGTCTATCACATCACCCGCACCGTGGCCTTCCTGCGCGCCGAGGCGCATGACGAAACCAGCCTCGCGGATGGCGGGCTGCCGGTTGCCACCGCCACCGGCGCCTTCACCGTCGAGCGCCCCGCCGCGAAAGGGGGTGCGCAATGAGCCGCCCGCGCCCCGAGCCCGTTCAGATCGTCAAGGAACGCCGCGATGCCGCGCTGCGCCTTCTGACCGGCAATGTGCCCTATATCCGCTTTCTCGGCATCGAATTCGACCGCCGCGGCGACGAGCTGACCGCGGTCCTGCCCTTCGACGAAAAGCTGATCGGCAACCCCCTTCTGCCCGCGCTGCATGGCGGGGTGACGGCGGCCTTTCTCGAGGTCGCGGCCATCGTCGAGCTAAGCTGGTCGATGCTCTGGGAGGATATCGAGGCGGGCCGGATCGACCCGCGCGCGCTGACGCCCGAGACCCTGCCGCGGCTGCCCAAGACCATTGATTTCACTGTGGATTATCTGCGCTCGGGCCTGCCGCGCGATGGCTATGCGCGGGCGCGGGTCAACCGCTCGGGGCGGCGCTATGCCAGCGTCCATGTCGAGGCCTGGCAGGATAACCGTGCGCGCCCCTTTGCCCAGGCGACCGGGCATTTCCTGATGCCAGCCCCGGAGCCGGCCCCCGATCAGCCGCGCAATGGCTGAGCTGAGCCACGCCCGCGTTCTGCGGATTGCGGCGCCGATCGTGATCTCGAATACCACCGTGCCGATCCTCGGCGCGGTCGATACCGGGGTGGTGGGGCAGCTTGGTGCTGCGGCCCCGATCGGCGCGGTGGGGATCGGGGCGGTGATCCTCGCCTCGCTCTACTGGATCTTCGGCTTTCTGCGGATGGGCACGACCGGCCTTGTGGCGCAGGCCCATGGTGCGGGCGATGGCGCCGAGGTCGCCGCGGGGCTCTTGCGCGCGCTGATGATCGGCGGGCTCGCGGGGCTCGCGCTGATCGTGGTGCAGGGGCCGCTTTTCTGGGCGGCCTTCCGCCTTGCCCCCGCCGGTGCCGAGGTCGAGGGCCTCGCGCGCGACTATCTGGCGGTGCGGATCTGGGGCGCGCCCGCGACGATCTCGCTTTACGCGCTGACCGGCTGGCTGATCGCGCTGGAACGCACGCGGGCGGTGCTGGTGCTGCAGCTGTGGATGAACGGGCTGAACGTCGGCCTCGATCTGTGGTTCGTGCTGGGGCTGTGCTGGGGCGTGCAGGGGGTGGCCAGCGCCACGCTGATCGCGGAATGGACCGGCCTTGCGCTGGGGCTGTGGCTCGCGCGTGCGGCCTTCGCGGCGCGGCTCGGGCGTGCGGCGATCTTCGCCCGGGCGCGGCTTTGGCAGATGGCGCGGGTCAACACCGATATCATGATCCGCTCGGTCCTGCTGCAAGGCGCCTTCACCGCTTTCCTGTTCTTGAGCGCGGGGCAGGGCGATGTGAAACTGGCGGCCAATCAGGTACTGCTGCAGTTCCTTGAAATCACCGCCTATGCGCTGGACGGTTTCGCCTTCGCCGCCGAGACGCTGGTGGGGCAGGCGGTCGGCGCGCGGTCGGTCCCCGGGGTGCGCCGCGCCGCAGTACTCGCCTCGCAATGGGGCGTCGGCGGCGCGGTGCTTCTGGGGCTGGTGTTCGGATTGGGCGGGCCGGTGATCATCGACCTGATGACGACCTCGGCGGAGGTGCGCGAGACCGCGCGGATCTACCTGCCCTGGCTGATCATCGCCCCCGCAATCGGCATCGCCAGCTGGGTGCTGGACGGCATCTTCATCGGCGCGACGCTCACGCGCGAGATGCGCAATGCGATGGTTCCGGCGGTCGCGGCCTATGCGCTGGCCGTCGCCCTGCTGGTGCCCGCCTTCGGCAATCACGGGCTCTGGGCGGCGCTGATGGTGCTGAACATGGCCCGCGGGCTTTCCATGGCGCGGCTCTATCCGCGGGCCGAGGCAAAGGCTGCGGCGGCCTAGGGGGCGCTGCCCCCGCTGCTGCTGCAGCCCCCCGGGATATTTAAAGCAAGATGAAAGGGCGTTCTTTTCATCTTGCCTGAAATATCCCACGGGGGTGCGGGGGTGTGAAACCCCCGCGTGCGGCTCACCGCGAGCGGATCATCCCCATGATATCGAGCGTCTGTTCCAGAATCGGCTGGGCGATGGCATCGGCCTTGGCCGCGCCCTTGCCCAGGATCCGGTCGATCTCGGCCGGGTCGGCCATCAGGCGGCCCATTTCCGTGCTGATCGGCGCAAGCTTCGCCACCGCCAGATCGGCGAGCGCGGGCTTGAACACGCCCCAACCCTGCCCACCATATTCGCCGATCACCGCATCGGGCGTCATCCCCGCCAATGCTGCATAGATGTTCACCAGATTGCGCGCCTCGGGCCGGCCCTCGAGCCCCTCGATGGCCTCGGGCAGCGGCGCGGGATCGGTCACCGCCTTGCGGAACTTCTTGGCGATCGTATCCGCATCGTCGGTCAGGTTGATCCGGCTGGCATCCGAGGGGTCGGATTTCGACATCTTCTTCGACCCGTCCCGCAGGCTCATGACCCGGGTCGCGGCGCCTTCGATCAGCGGCGCGGGCGAGGGGAAGAACTCCACCCCATAGTCATGGTTGAACTTGGCCGCGATATCGCGGGTCAGCTCCACATGCTGCTTCTGATCCTCGCCCACCGGCACCATCGTCGCGTGATAGGTCAGGATATCGGCCGCCATCAGCGCCGGATAGGCATAGAGCCCAAGGCTCACCTTCTCGGCATTCTTGCCCGCCTTGTCCTTGAACTGGGTCATGCGGTTCATCCAGCCCACACGCGCGACACAGTTCAGAAGCCAGCCCAGTTCGGCATGGGCCGAGACCTGGCTCTGGTTGAAGAGGATCGAGCGATCCGGGTCGATGCCCGAGGCGATGAAGGCCGCCGCCGCCTCGCGGGTTTGCCGTTTCAGCGCTTCGGGCTCCTGCCAGACCGTCACCGCATGCAGATCGACGAGGCAATAGATCGTCTCGATCCCCTGATCCTGCTTCTCGGCAAAGCGCTTGAGCGCGCCCAGATAGTTGCCGAGCGTCAGGTTCCCCGAGGGCTGGATCCCGGAAAACACGCGCGGGGTGAACTTGGCGTTGATATCGGCAGGCTGATCGGTCATGGCAGGCTCCTTCGCCGGGCTGGAAATCGGCTGCCCGAGGGCTTATCGCTAAAGCGCGCGGGGCGTCAATGCGGGGCCTGGCGCCAAGGGACAAACGAGGGGGCACCATGCCGGCAGGTCATACCGAACATCCGCTCAACCCGTTGCCGCCGGTGGTCTGGCTGCTGATCGCCCCGATCGTGATCGGCGAGGCGATGTTTGCCCTTGGCTCCTCGGGGCTGGCGGGCGATCTGGCGCTGGGCTGGCGGCTCGATGCGCTGCAGCGGTTCAGCTTCGATCCGGGCATCGCGCGGGCGATGATCGAGCAAGGCGTATTCCCCTGGCGCCATGTCGCGCGGATCGTGACCTATCCCTTCGTGCATGGCGCGCTGACCCATGCGCTGATGGCGGGGGTGTTCATTCTGGCGCTGGGCAAGATGGTGGGCGAGGTGTTCTCGAACGCGGCGGTGGCGGTCGTGTTCTTCGGGGCGGCGATCTTTGGCGCGGCGGTCTATACCGCGATGCCGTTCACGCAGGTCGCGATCTTTGGCGGCTATCCGGGGGCTTATGGGCTGATCGGCGCCTTCACCTGGATCCTCTGGGTGCGGCTGGGGCAGCGGAACGCCAATCGCGCGCGGGCGTTTTCGCTGATTGCCATGCTGATGGGGATCCAGCTGCTGTTCGGTCTGTTTTTCGGGGCGCGGCCCGACTGGATCGCCGATCTGGCGGGGTTCGTGGCGGGGTTCCTGCTCAGCTTCCTCGTGGCGCCGGGGGGCTGGCGCGCGACGCTGGCGCTGTTGCGGCGGCGCTGAGGGGCCGATTGGGGTTAACCGCGCTTTAACCTTGCTGCGGCAGGCTTCTGGGGAACCTTGGGGGCTGCCATGACGCGATTCCTTCTTTGTCTTCTGCTGCTGATCCCGGCGCTGGCGCGGGCCGAGGGGGTCGCGCTTCCCCCCGGGATGGCGCTCGATGTGCTGAAGCTCTCGCGCGCGGGGCTGATCGAAGAGGGGACGCGGCTGATCCTTGGATATGGGTCGCAGGATGCGATCTCGGCGGCGGGGCTCGAGCTGGCGATCGGGCATGAGCGCGCGACGCGGCGCGCGGCGCAGGCCGAGCAGGTGCTGGCCGCCGATCTGAATGGCGATGGCGCGGTCACCCGGGCGGAAATGGCGGTGCATGCGGGCACGCTGTCGGTGCGGATGCGGGCGCGGGCGCTGGCGGGATTTGCCGCGGCCGATGGCGATGGCGACGGCCGCGCCGAGCTGCCCGAGATCATGGCCGCGGCGCAGGCCTATGCGCTGGAGCGGTTTGACGAGGCGGCGGCCGAGCGTGTCCGGGCGCTGATGTATTGCGATGCCGACCGCGACGGGCTGGTGACGCTGGCCGAGCTGCGCGCGGCGGGTGATTATCTGGCCGCGCGGGCCGAGGCGCAGAAACTGACCCCGGCCGGGCAGATGGAGCGTGATCTGTAGCCCTTTTGTGCCGGACCTTGGCCAAGAGCGTTGCGGCCCGCAAGCGGGCCGCGGGAGTTATGGTGTTGCGGCCCGCAAGCGGGCCGCCCGGGGGCGCCGAGGCCTGCGGCCTCGGCGCCCCCGGGCCCTTGATTTGACGCTGGCTCAGCCCCGATTGCGGCGCAGGTTGCGTTTCAGATCGCCAAGGCTATAGGCGCCAATCGCGGCGCCGATGCTGAAATAGGTCACGATCCCGGCCCCGCACAGAAGCGCCAGCGCCCCCCAGCGCGCGCCGCGCGCCGCCAGCACCGGCGAGAGCCATTGCGCCACCAGCACCAGCACCACCCCCATCACCGCGCTGGCCAGAACGATCCGCCAGAGCCGCGACCAGAACCGCGCATCGGGCCGCGCCGCCTCGCCCATGCCGCGCGCGCCCCACCAGAGCTGGCCGAGCATCACCCAGCCCGAGACGGTGGTGGCCAGCGCCGCCGCCATGAAGCCGATCACCGGCATCATCCCCACGGCAAAGCCCGCATTCACCACCATCGACACCACCGCATAATAGAACGGCCGCTTGGTATCCTCGCGCGCGTAAAAGAGTGGCTGCACCACCTTTTGCAGCACGAAGGCCGGCAGGCCGAGCCCATAGGCCGCCAGCGCTAGCGCCGTCGCAGTGGTATCCTGCGGCGTCCAGGCGCCGCGGTCATACAGCACCGAGGTCAGCGGCGTTGCGATCACCACCAGCGCCACCGCCGAGGGCAGCGTCAGGAACAGCGCGAATTCCGCCCCGCGCGAGAAGCTCTCGCGCCCCGCGGCATGATCGCCCGCCCGCAGATGCCGTGACAGCGCGGGCAGCAGGACGGTGCCAATGGCGATGCCGACGACGCCGAGCGGCAGCTGATAGAGCCGGTCGGCATAGGTCAGCCAGGCCACCGCGCCCTCGGTGAAGGACGCGACCTGCCGCCCCACCAGCAGGTTGATCTGCACCACCCCGCCCGCCAGAACCGCAGGCCCCGCGATGATCAGCAGGCGCTTCAGCTCTGGCGTCATCCGCGGCCATCCGGGCAGGAGCGTGTAGCCCAGCCGCCGCGCCGCGCCCCAGGTGAAGCCGAGCTGCACGATGCCGGTGATCGGCACCGTCCAGGCCAGCGTCAGCCCCATGTCCCAGCCGAGCATCCCTGCAATCCACATCGCCGCGATGAACACGAGGTTGAGCAGCACCGGCACCAGAGAGGCCTCAGTAAAGCGGCCAAACGCATTGAGAACGCCCGACAACAGCGCCACGAGCGAGATGAAGAGGATATAGGAAAACGAGATCCGCCCGAAGAGCACCGCCATGTCATAGCGCGCATCCCCCGCAAAGCCCGCCGCCATCGCCAGCACCAGCCACGGCATCAGCAAGGTGCCGATCAGCGTGAAGACCACCAGCACCGAGGTCAGCCCCTTGAAGGCGTCGCGGGCAAAGCCGAGCGCATCCTCGCCGGTCTCGAGCTTCTTGGCGAACATCGGCACGAAGGCCATGTTGAACGCGCCCTCGGCGAAGAACCGGCGGAACATGTTGGGCAGCGAAAACGCGACGAAAAACGCCTCGGCCACCGGGCCGGAGCCGAGATAGGCCGCCATCATCATATCGCGCGCAAAGCCCAGCACCCGGCTCGCCAGCGTCCAGAGCCCCACGGTCAGGAAGCCCCGCATCAAACGGATCGGCGCCATCAGCTGCCCGCCCGTTCCGCGCCGCGGGTGATCGCCTCGCGCAGCCGTTTCTCGATCGCCTCGGCCTTGGTCTTGGACAGTTTCAGCCCGAACATGTCCTTGACATAGAAGCTGTCGACCACCTGCGCGCCATAGGTCGCGATCACCGCATTGGCGATATAGATATTGGCCGAGGCCAGCGCCCGGGTCAGATCGTAAAGCAGCCCGGGCCGGTCGCGGGTATCGACCTCGATGATCGTGTAGATATCGGAGCCGTCATTGTCGAAGGTGATATGGGTCGGGAAGCGGAACTCGCGCTCGCGCTTCTTGATCTTGTCGCGGTCTTTCAGCGCCTCGCGGGCGACCACCTCGCCCTTGAGGGTTTTGTGGATCATCTGGCGCAGGCGGGGCAGGCGCGCGGCCTCATAGGGGTGGCCCTCGGCGTCCTGAATCCAGAAGACATCGGTCGCGTAGCCATCCTTCGAGGTATAGGTCCGCGCATCGACGACGTTGGCGCCGACCAGCGCCAGCGCGCCCGCCAGCCGCGAGAAGATGCCCGGGTGATCGGCCAGCGCGAAGGCCACGCGGGTCGCATCGTGATCGGCATCCGAGCGCAGGTCGATGCGAATCTCGTCATCGCCAAGGCCCTTGAGCAGCTCGGCGAAGGTCGCATGCGCCTCGGTGTCGAGGCCCTGCCAATAGGGGTCGTAATGGCGGCCCACCTCGGCGCGGATATCCTTGGTTTCCCAACCCGCCAGCGCCTCGCGCAGCGCGCGTTTCGCCTCGGTCGAGCGTTGCTCGCGGTTGATCGCCTCGAGGCCATGCTCGAGCGCCTTGGCGGTCTCGGAATGCAGACGGCGCAGGAGCGTCGCCTTCCAGTTGTTCCACACGCCCGGACCCACGCCGCGAATGTCGCAGACGGTCAGCACGGTGAGCAGATCGAGCCGCTTGCGCGATTTCACCTGACGCGCGAATTCGCGGATCGTGCTCGGGTCGGACAGGTCACGCTTCTGCGCCACATCGGACATCAGCAGGTGATTGCGGATCAGCCATTCGACGGTCTCGCATTCCTCGGGGTTCAGCCCCAGCCGCGGCGCCACCTTGCGCGCGATCTGGGCGCCAAGGATGGAATGATCCTCGGGGCGGCCCTTGCCGATATCGTGCAGAAGCAGCGCGACATACAGCACCCGCCGGTTGATGCCGGTGTCGATGATCGAGGTCGAAAGCGGCAGATCCTCGGTGCGTTCGTGGCGTTCGATCTGCGCCAGCGCCGAGATCACCTGAATCGTATGCTCATCAACGGTATAGCTGTGATACATGTTGAACTGCATCATCGCCACGATCGGCTCGAATTCCGGGATGAAGGCCGAGAGCACGCCCAGCTCGTTCATCCGGCGCAAGCTGCGTTCCGGGTTGCCGTGCTTCAAGAGCAGGTCAAGGAAGATCCGCTGCGCCTCGCGGTTGTCACGCACGCGCTCGTCGATCAGCTTGAGATGCGCGGCGATCACCCGCATCGCATTGGGGTGGATCAGAAGGCCGGTGCGCAAAGCCTCTTCGAAGATGCGCAACAGGTTCAGCGGATCGGCCAGAAAGGCCGCCTGATCGGTGAAGCTGATCCGCCCGTTCGACTCCACGAAAGGCGGCTTGAGCGGTTTGCGGCGGCGGAAGAACCGTTTCAGCCGCGGCGCATGTTTGACGTGCTGATCCTCGAGCGCGGTCAGGAAGATGCGCGTGACCTCGCCCACCCGGGTCGCATGGCGGAAGTAATCCTGCATGAAGACCTCGACCGCGCGGCGCCCGGCGGTGTCGGCATAGCCCATCCGGCGCGCCACCTCGACCTGCATGTCGAAGCTCAGCGTATCCGAGGCGCGGTTCGCGATCAGATGCAGATGGCAGCGCACCGCCCAGAGGAAATCCTCGGCCTCGCGGAAATGGGCATATTCCTCGGGGGTGAAGACGCCCAAAGGCACCAGTTCCGCCGCGCGGTCGACGCAGTGGATATATTTCGCGATCCAATAGAGGGTCTGCAGGTCGCGCAGCCCGCCCTTGCCCTCTTTCACATTGGGTTCAAGCACATAGCGCTGGCCGCCCTGACGGCGGTGGCGCTCGGCGCGCTCGTGCAGCTTGGCCTCGATGAATTCGGGGCCGGTCGAGCGAAAGAGATCATTGCGCAGCGTATCCGAGAGCTGCCGCGCCAGCGCCCCGTCGCCGCAGATGAAGCGGTTTTCCAGCAAAGCGGTGCGGATCGTCACATCCTCGCGCCCGAGCCGCAGGCAATCGTCAACGGTGCGCGAGGCATGACCGATCTTCAGTTTCAAATCCCACAGCATATAGAGCATGCTTTCGATCACGCTCTCGGCCCAGGCGGTGATCTTCCACGGCGTCAGGAACAGCAGATCCACATCGGAAAACGGCGCCATCTCGCTGCGGCCATAGCCGCCGACGGCGAGCACCGAAAGCCGCTCGGCCTCGGTCGGATTGGGCAGCCGGTGCAGTCGCGTGGTGGCGGTGTGAAAAAGCGCGCCCACGATCGCATCGGTCATCGCGGCATAGGCGCGCACGGTTTCATGCGCGTTGCGGGGATGGCGCGCCAGATCGGCCTCGATCCAGGGGGTGGCGGCCTCGCGCGCCTGGGTCAGGAACTGCACCGCGGCCGCGCGCGTGGCGCGTTCGTCGATCGCGCCCGCGGCATCGAGGGCGGCATCGAGCGCCGCGATCAGCCCCTCGGGGGCCAGAAGCAAGGGCGCCCCGGCATCGGCCGGGGCGAGGGTCTTCGGTTCGGTCACTGTCTTGCCATGTCCCGTTCAGGGTTGCGGATGCGGCGGCCGGGTCAGAACCCGGCCCCGCCGAAGCTGCGCGGCGCCGGGTCGATGATGGCGACCGTGCCGTTGCGGATCGTGGCGACGGCAAGGCCGCGCTCGTTGGTGCCATCGGGGCGAAGGCGGAAGATGCCGTTGACGCCGACGAAGCCCGCGTTCTGGGTCAGTGCCCCGCGCGAGAGCGCATCGGCCTTGCCCGCCTTGACCAGCGCGCCGATCGCCGCGATCCCGTCATAGGCCAGCCCCGCGATCGGATGCGGCGCCTCGCCGAAGGCCGCCTGATAGCGCGACTGGAACTGACGGTTCAGGTTCGGATCGGGCATCGCGATCCAGCCACCCTGCACCCCGGGCAGCGCCAGCGTGGCGGGCGGGATATCCCAGCGGGTCAGGCCGATGAACTGCGTGGCCGCGGGGTTGACGCCCTGCTCGGGCAAAAGCTGCGTCAGCAGCGGCAGCGCGCCTGCGGTATCGGCGGTCAGGAACAGCGCATCAACATCGCCCGCCTTGACCCGCGCGGCAATCCCCGGAACCGCATCGACCACGCCCTGTTGCGAGAACGGATAGGCCGCGGTGCCCGCCAGCGTCGCGCCCGAGCGCTGGATCGCGCCGGTGATGGCGCGCGCGCCGATCTCGCCGGCGGTGGTCTGTTCGCTGACCACCAGGATGCGGCGCTTGCCCTGCTTGGCCGCAAAGGAGGCGAGGCGATTGGCGGTGTTGGGGAAGGTCGGCCCCAGCACGAAGACGTTGCCGCCCGCGATATCGGTGTTGTTCGAGAACGACAGCACGTTCACGCCGCGGTTGGCGACGGCCAGGCCCGCGGCATTGGCGGCCTCGGCAAAGACCGGCCCGAGGATGATTTTTGCGCCCTCATCGACCGCCTTCGAGGCCATTGCCGCAGCGGTCTGCGCATTGGCGCCAGTGTTGTAGATGCGCAGGTCGATCTTGACCCCGTCGAGATCCGAGATCGCCAGCTCCGCCGCCTGCCGCAGCGATTTCGCCAGCATTTCCTCGCCCGAATTGCCCGACCCGGCGGGCAAGAGCAGCGCCACCGGCACCGGCGCCGAGGTGTTGATACCGGGGCCCGCGGCGCCTCCGGGCGTGGTCATCGGGTCGCAGGCGGCAAGCCACAGCGCAGAAGCTGCGGCCGCAAGGCGCATCAACGGGTTGCGGGTCAGGCGCAAATTGGCAAACATGAAACGTCCTCTGTTCGGGCAGCAGGGGGGAATGACGCGCGGAGCCTAAGCGCTTCGCGGCCCGAAGTAAACTTGGCAGCCGCCGGAAAGGCCCCCCGATGAGCGAACTTCCCGACCCCGGCGAAACCCCGCCGGTCCCGCGCGCTGGCCTCGGCGGTTTCGGTGCGAAACCGCTGGCCCCGGGGCTCTATTTTGTGTCGACCCCGATCGGGGCCGCGCGCGATATCACCTTGCGCGGGCTCGATATTCTGGCCAGCGCCGAGGTGATCGCGGCCGAGGATACCCGCACCCTGCGCCATCTGATGGAGATCCACGGCATCGCGCTGGGGCATCGGCCGCTGATCGCCTATCACGACCATAATGGCGAGGCGGCGCGGCCGCGGATCCTGCGCGCGCTGGCCGAGGGGAAATCGGTGGCCTATGCCTCGGAGGCGGGGACGCCGCTGGTCGCGGACCCCGGCTATCAGCTCGGCCGCGCCGCGATTGCCGAAGGGCATCTGGTAATTGCGGCGCCAGGCCCGTCGGCGGTGCTGGCGGCGCTGACCGTGTCGGGCCTGCCCTCGGACCGGTTTATGTTTGCGGGCTTTCCGCCCAATACCAAAAGCGCCCGGCGCAAGTGGTTGAGCGAATTTGCGAAAACCCCGGCGACGCTGATCTTCTACGAATCGCCCAAACGCGTTGGGGAAATGTTAACCGACTGCGTGCACAGTTTCGGAGAGGAGCGAGAGGCGGCGGTTTGCCGGGAATTGACGAAACGCTTCGAAGAGGTGCGCCGCGGCCCGCTGGGGCAGCTCGCGCAAGCGTTCGAGGGCGTCGCCGTCAAGGGCGAGATCGTCGTGCTGATCGACCGTGCGCGGGGCCGGACGGCGGGCCCCGAGGATATCGAAGCCGCCCTGCGCGAGCGTCTGGGGCGGATGAGTGTGAAGGATGCGGCGGCCGAGGTGGCCGAGGCGTTGGGCCTGCCCCGGCGCGAGGTCTATCAGGCCGCGTTGGCGATGGAGAAAGAGCCATGAGCGGAGCGGTATCCTATTATGCGGGTCTGGCGGCCGAGGATCAGGTCGCGGCGCTCTATCAGCGCAAGGGCACCCGAATCGCCGCGCATCGCTGGCGGGGCCGATACGGCGGCGAGATCGACCTGATCGGGCGCACCGATGACACGGTGATCATCATCGAGGTGAAGCGCGCGCGCACCCATGCCTGGGCGGCCGAGCGGTTGACCGAGCGGCAGATGCGGCGGATCTGCGTTTCGGTCGAGGAATGGCTGGCGAGCCACCCCGATTGCGCCAACCTGAACGTGCGCTTCGATTTCGCGCTGGTCGATGCGCAGGGCGCGATCGAGATCCTCGAGAACGCCTATTACACCGAATGAATCAGCCCCCGGCCTCGGGGCTGTGCGGTGCCGCAGGGGCCCGCGCGCGAAAACGTGGCTTGCCGCGGATTGCATCGGCCCGGCCTTCGCGGCATCAAGGTCGCAACGAAAGGGGGCGACATGGCCTTGAAAGTTGCGATCCAGATGGACCCGATCGGACCCATCAATCTTGATGCCGACAGCACCTTCCGCATCGCGCTTGAGGCGCAGGCGCGGGGGCATTCGCTGTTTTACTACACGCCCGACAAGCTGATCTATCGCGAGGGCGGCGTCTATGCGCGCGGCTGGCCGCTGACGGTGCGCCGCGAGAAGGGCAACCACTTCAGCCTGGGCGACGAGGTCGAGGTCGATCTGTCGGATTATGATGTAGTCTGGCTGCGGCAGGACCCGCCCTTCGACATGGGCTATATCACCACGACCCATATCCTCGAGCGGGTTCACCCCGCGACTTTGGTCGTGAACGATCCGTTCTGGGTGCGCAATTCGCCCGAGAAGCTTCTGGTGCTGAACTTCCCCGATCTGACGCCGCCGACGCTGGTCGCGCGCGATCTGGCGACGATTCGCGCCTTCAAGGCGAAGCACGGCGACATCATCCTGAAGCCGCTTTACGGCAATGGGGGCGCGGGCGTCTTCCGGCTTGACCCGAACGACCGCAACCTCGCCTCGCTGCATGAGCTCTTCTCCGGCATCAACCGCGAGCCGCTGATCGCGCAGAAATATCTGCCCGCGGTGGTGAAGGGCGACAAGCGGATCATTCTGGTCAACGGCGAGCCCGTGGGCGCGATCAACCGGGTCCCGGCCGAGGGCGAGACGCGCTCGAACATGCATGTTGGCGGGCGCCCCGAGAAGGTCGAGCTGACCGCGCGCGACCGCGAGATCTGCGCCGCGATCGGCCCGGTCCTGCGCGAGAAGGGCCAGATCTTCGTCGGCATCGACGTGATCGGCGACTGGCTGACCGAGATCAACGTGACCTCGCCCACCGGTATTCAGGAGCTCGAGCGCTTCGACGGCACCAATGTCGCCGCGCTGATCTGGGAGGTGATCGAGGCGAAGCGGGCCGCGGCATGAGCCTGCGGCTGGCGGCGCTGAACCTTGGGCTGCGGCTGATCGTCAAGCCGCAGCTGGGGCGGCTGACCGATCCCGTCCTTGCCCGCGCCGGGATGGAGGTCGCCTCGCAGACCTGGCTCGACCGGCCGCCGCGGGTGGTGCCGGTCTGGCGCACGCTTGGCGGGGTGCCTGCGCTCAGCGCGCGCAATCCGGGGGGGGCACCGGGCGATGCGGCGGTTCTGTTTCTGCATGGCGGGGCCTATGCGACCGGCTCGCCCACCACGCATTGGCCGCTTTATGCGCGGCTCGCGCGGCTGAGCCGGATCGAGCATCTGGCGCCCGATTACCGGCTCGCGCCGGAGCATCCGTTTCCGGCCGCGCTTGACGATGCCGAGGCCGCCTGGCGCGGGCTCATGGCGCGCGGGATCGAACCGAAGCGGATCGTTCTGGCGGGCGACAGCGCGGGGGGCGGGCTGGCGCTGGCGCTTCTGGCGCGGCTTTGCGCGCAGGGCACGGTGCCGGCGGGTGTGGTGGCCTTTTCGCCCTGGACCGACCTGACCGGGGGCAGCGCCTCGCTGGTCGAGAATGCCGCGCGCGATCCGATGTTGCCGGCCGGGCAGATGCAGCGGGCGGTTGACCTTTACCTGCAGGGGGCGGCGCCCGACGATCCCGGCGCCTCGCCGCTTTTTGCCGATTTTCCGGGCTGCCCGCCGGTGCATTTGCAGCATTCCGAGACCGAGATACTGCGCGATGACACCCTGCGCATGGCCGACCGGCTGCGCCGCTGTGGCGCCGAGGTCACGGTGCAGAGCTGGCCTGACACGCCGCATGTCTGGCACATGTTCCACGGCTGGATCCCCGAGGCGCGCGCCGCGATCGAGGATGCGGCGGCGGCGATCCGGCGCATGCTCAGCTGCTGATCGCGCTCAGCCGATAGCCCACCGCCTCGGCCAGATGCGGGCTGCGGACCCCTTCGGAGCCATCAAGATCGGCAATCGTGCGGGCGGTGCGCAGGATCCGGTGATAGCCGCGCGCGCTCAGCCCGAAGCGCTCGGCCACCTTGGCGATCAGCGCGCGCCCGGCCTCGTCGGGCGCGGCGATGTCCTCGAGCAAACGCCCCTCGGCCTCGGCATTGACCCGCACCGCGGGGTGGCTGGCATAGCGCGCGGCCTGCCGCGCGCGGGCGGCGGCGACGCGTTCGGCCATTTCGGCCGAGCTCGGCCCCTCGGGCGGGCGCTCGATCTCGGCCAGACTGACCGCGGGCACCTCGATGCGCAGATCGAAGCGGTCGATCAGCGGCCCCGAAATGCGCCCCAGATAATCGGCCCCGCAGCCCGGCGCCCGCGCGCAGGCGCGGCCCGGATCGCCGAGATAGCCGCATTTGCAGGGGTTTGCGGCCGCCACCAAGAGGAACCGGCAGGGATAACGCACATGCGCATTGGCGCGCGCCACGACCACCTCGCCGGTCTCGATCGGCTGGCGCAGGGTTTCCAGAACGGCGCGCGGGAATTCCGGGAATTCGTCCATGAAGAGCACCCCGTTATGCGCGAGGCTCACCTCGCCCGGCCGCGCGCCGCGCCCGCCGCCGATCATCGCCGCCATCGAGGCGGTGTGATGCGGCTCGCGGAACGGGCGCAGGCGCGAGATGCCGCCCTCGGTCAACAGACCGCCCAGCGAATGGATCATCGAGGTTTCCAGCGCCTCGGCGGGCGCAAGCGGCGGCAGGATGCCGGGCAGACGCGCGGCCAGCATGGATTTGCCCGCGCCGGGCGGGCCGACCATCATCAGGTGGTGCCGCCCGGCGGCGGCGATCTCCAGCGCGCGTTTGGCGCGGGCCTGACCCTTGACGTCGCGCAGGTCGCGGGCGCCGGGGGGCGCGGTGACC
>JACXUS010000551.1 GCA_014763785.1 Sphingomonadales bacterium
TCGCAGCAGGGTTCCTGAAGTCGATCATTTTGCTCGGACTTCGGGCGGGATAGCAGGGCGGGGGCCGCGGCGCAAGCGCCGCGGCCCCCGCCCTGCGGGTCCGGCCGGGCCCGGGGGGCCCGGCCGGACCGCGCTCAGATCGTCTGATTGGCCGCGCCGCCGTCCACGAGGATATTCTGGCCGATGATGAAGCCCGCGAATTGCGAGCACAGAAACGCGCAGACCGCGCCGAAATCGCCCGCCGAGCCATAGCGTCCGGCCGGGATCGTCGCCGCACGCAGCGCCGCCGCCTCGGCCATGCTGATGCCCTTGGCCGCCGCCACCGGCCCGTCGAGCGTGATCACCCGGTCGGTCGCATGGATGCCCGGCAACACGTTGTTCATCACCACGCCCGACCCCGCGATCTGCCGCGCGGTGCCCGCCACGAACCCGGTCAGCCCCGCCCGCGCAGTGTTCGACAGCCCGAGCTGCGCGATCGGCGCCTTGACCGCAGCCGAGGTGATATTGACCACCCGGCCCCAGCCGCGCTCCGTCATCCCGGGCACCAGCGCCTGGATCATCGCCACCGGCGCCAGCAGATTGCCCTCGAGCGCGGCCAGAAAATCGTCGCGGCCCCAGTCGCTCCAGAGCCCCGCGGGCGGGCCGCCGGCATTGTTGATCAGGATATCGGCCGGCCCCGCCGCCGCCAGAACCGCCGCGCGCCCCGCCTCGGTGGTGATATCGGCCGCCACCGGCACCACCTCGACGCCAAACCGCGTCGCGATCTCGGCGGCCGTCGCCTCCAGCACCTCGGCGCCGCGCGCGGTGAGCGCCTGCGCGTGCTCGGCATTGTGCTTGTCGATCGCCGCGCAGAAGATCAGCGGAGGTGCGCCTTCGAGGATGCGCGCGGTCAGCGGCACCTCGAGCCGGCTGTCGATCAGCACGCGCTGCGGCTGGCGCGTCGTCGCGACCGCGCGCACGGTCAATTGCGGATCGTCCTCGCGCACGGTGCCGATCCCGGTCAGGATCGCGCACGCGCGAGCGCGCCACGCATGGCCGTCGGCGCGTGCGGCCTCGCCGGTGATCCATTGGCTCTCGCCCGAGGGCAGCGCGGTG
>JACXUS010000552.1 GCA_014763785.1 Sphingomonadales bacterium
GGCCGACGGCGCGCGGATCCTGCCGCCCTTCGGGCTGGATCGCGCGGTGACCGCGCTCTGCGCCCGGATCCTGCGCTCGGCCGCGGACCGGGCCGGTTACGACCCCGCCGAAACAGAGGTGCTGGTCGCCGTGCACGGGTCGTCGAAAAGCACCGCCTCGCAACAGGTGGCCGAGGCGCTGGTGGACGATCTGACCGCCACGCTGGGCATGGCCGCGGTCACGGCGGCCTATATCGAACAGCCGCCGCGCATCGCCGAGGTCGCGCGCCGCATGGGCGCCCGCTCGCTCTGCCTGCCGTTCTTCGCGGCCCGCCTGGGCCATGTCGAGGGCGACATCCCCGAGGCCCTGGCCGAGGCCGGGTTTCAGGGTGTCCTGCTTGACCCCATGGGGGTGCACCCCGATGTGCCCGCGCTGATCGCGGCCGCCCTGACGGCGGCCTTGACGGCGCAAGAGGCGGCAGACTAGTAACGCTTTCTTTGCCGTCTGGGGCAAGGATGGCGGCGTGGCCAGGCCCGCGATGCTGCGCGCCGGCGGATCCTGCCCCCCTGTTCGGGTCGGGCCGAGACTGGAAGATTGTTGATGAGAGTTCTTATTGCAGACGACCATGACCTGGTGCGCGATGCGCTGGCGGCCTTCCTGCGCGCCGAGGGCATCGAGGAAGTCGACGTCGCGGCCAACCTGCCCGACGCTATGGATCGCGCGACCGCCGTGGGCGGGTTCGACCTTGTTCTGCTGGATTACCAGATGCCCGGCATGAACGGGCTGGACGGCTTGCCCCGGATGATCGAGGCGAACGGCGGCCGCCCCGTGGCGCTGTTGTCCGGCACCGCCTCGCGCGAGGTGGCCGAGGTGGCGATCCGCGCCGGCGCGGCGGGCTATGTGCCGGTCACCTATGACAGCCTGGTCACCGGCTGGCAGGACGCGGTGAAGTTCGGCCCCTTCGAACAGGGCGACCTGATGGACCGGGCGCGGATGCCGGGTCTGCGCGCCGCGGCCGAGGGGCGCATCCTGTCGGCCTTCCTGCAACCGCAGCCCGACGACACCGTGCCGCGCTTCGACTACGAGGCGCATCTGGCGGCCCTGACCGGC
>JACXUS010000226.1 GCA_014763785.1 Sphingomonadales bacterium
GGGCCACATCGGGCGGCCATGGCAGCGCGGGCAAGGGCTGCGGCAGGGGGCCGGGCGCGTGGGTGTCCAGCGTGAAGCGGCTCTCGACCTCCAGAAACTGCGTCTCGCCCGCGAAGTCGAGATGGGTCACCGGGTTGCCCTCGGGGGTCAGCGCCGCGCGCCGGGCGACCGGCTCGGGCAGCACCCGCAGCGTCTGCGCGATCACGCTGCCCCCGCCCGAGGCGGTCCCGCCGCGCGGCGTCAGGCGCAGCACATGCGGGCCGAGCCGGATCGGCGCGGAATAATCGTAGCGCGTGAGATGGCGGACCGTGAAGCGCATGGGGCCCCCGCATGGCAATGCTGCAGCGCAGCAATGATAGGTCAGCCCGCGCGCCCTGTCACCGGAATTTTACACCCGCCGCGGCGGCGTTACTTGCCGCCCTCGCCCCGCAGGCTGGCCAGCAGGTATTTCAGCGGCCAGCGCAGCACCGAAAGGCCCCCCGCCAGCACCAGAAGGCCAAGGATCGGGCCGTTCTGATAGGTGACCCAGCCGACGATCGGCACGCCCGCCGCGATCAGCGCCCAGGCCGCGGGCCAGTGGAACCGGCGCGGGCCAAGCGCGACCGCGGTCGCCACCAGCGCCCAGAGACAGGCCGAAATCAGCGATCCGGTCATTCCGCCCTCCGCCCGCTCTGGCCGCCCTTGCCGCGCATCCTCAGGCCCCCAGCTTCGCGGGCAGGCCATTGGCCCAAGCCGAGATCGTGCCCGCGCCGAGGCACACCACGATATCGCCCGGCCGCGCCTGTTCACGCACCAGCCGCGCAAGGTCCTCTTCCGACAGGATCGCGCGGGCATGGCGGTGGCCGTGGCGAATGAGCCCCGCCACCAGATCATCGCGCGAGGCGCCCGCGATCGGCTCTTCACCCGCGGCATAGACCTCGGCGATGGCGACCACATCGGCCTCGTTGAAACAGGTGCAGAAATCCTCAAAAAGCGAATGCAGCCGGGTATAGCGGTGCGGCTGATGCACGGCGATGACGCGCGCGCCGGGGGTGCCCGCAACCGCCTGACGCGCGGCGCGCAGGACGGCTGCGATCTCGACCGGGTGGTGGCCGTAATCGTCGATCACGGTGACGCCGCCCAGCACCTCGCCGACCTTGGTGAAGCGCCGGTTGACGCCGCCGAAATTCGCCAGCGCCTCGCGGATCTCGTCCTTCTTCATGCCCAGATGACGCGCCACCGCCACCGCCGCAAGGCAGTTCGAGACGTTGTGATCGCCCGGCATCGGCAGGGTGCAGTCTTCAATTTTCGAACCATCCCCCTCGCCCTGAAGCAGGATATCGAAGTGCGCCTTGCCTTTTTCGAACATCAGGTTCACCGCGCGCACATCCGCCTGCGCGTTGAAGCCGAAGGTAACCACGCGGCGGTCGGTGATGCGGCCCACCAGTGCCTGCACCTCGGGGTGGTCGGTGCAGCAGACCGCAAGCCCGTAGAACGGGATGTTCGAGACGAAATCGAGGAAGCCCTTGCGCAGCGCCTCGAAGCTGCCCCAGTGCTCCATATGCTCGGGGTCGATATTGGTGACGATGGCGATGGTGGCGGGCAGGCGGTTGAAGCTGCCGTCGCTTTCATCGGCCTCGACCACCATCCATTCCCCGGCGCCCGCCCGCGCGTTCGAGCCATAGGCATGGATGATCCCGCCGTTGATCACCGTCGGATCCAGCCCGCCCTTGTCCAAGAGCGTCGCGACCATGGTCGTGGTCGTGGTCTTGCCATGCGTCCCGGCAATCGCGATGTTGCTGCGCAGGCGCATCAGTTCCGCCAGCATTTCGGCGCGGCGCACCACCGGCAGGCCACGCTTGCGCGCCTCTTCCAGCTCGGGGTTGCCCGGCTTGATCGCCGAGGAAATCACGACGACCGCCGCCGCACCGATATTCTCGGCGCGCTGCCCCTCGAAGAAGGTCGCGCCGAGGTCCACCAGCCGGTCGGTGATCTTCGAGGCCTTCGCATCCGAGCCCTGCACGCGGAAGCCTTGGGTCATCAGCACCTCGGCAATGCCCGACATGCCGATCCCGCCGATGCCCACGAAATGGATCGGCCCCAGTTCCCCGGGAAGTTTGGTGGCGGCGGCAGCACTCATGACGACGATCCTGCAAGGTTTTCAACGATTTCGACCAGCCGCTGCGTGGCATCGGGCAGGCCGTAGCCCAAAGCGGCCCGCGCCATGTGCAACGCCCCATCGGGATTGTCCAGCACAAGCGCCACCTGCGCGGCAAGGCTTTCGGGGGTCAGCGCGGCCTCGGGGATCAGGATCGCGGCGCCCGCATCGACGAGGCCACGGGCATTCGCGCTCTGGTGATCGCCGGTCGCGGCGGCAAAGGGAATGAGGATCGCGGGGCGGCCTACGACCGAAATATCGGCCACCGACGAGGCCCCCGAGCGCGAGATCACCAGCTGGCATTCGCTGAGCCGCCGCGGCACATCATTGAAGAAGCTCTTCACCTCGGCGTCGATCCCGGCGGCCTGATAGGCGGCGGTGACGCGCGCCATATCCTCTTCGCGGGCCTGATGGGCGATGCGCAGATGGGCGCGCAGCGCGGGCGGCAGGCTGACCAGCGCCGCAGGCACCACGTCGGACAGGATCCGCGCGCCCTGCGAGCCGCCGATCACCAGAACCGACATCGGATAATCGCCGGGCGGAATATAGGGGGCGGCGGCGCGCTCGATCACCGCGGCGCGCACCGGGTTGCCGGTGTGGATGCCGGTCACCCCCGCAGGCAGGTCGGTGGGCCATGTGCCGCAGGCGAAGGCACTGACATGGCGGGCGAATTTGCGGTTCACCTTGCCCATTACACCGTTCTGTTCATGGATTGCGGACGGAATGCGCAGCACCTGCGCCGCCGCCAGCGCCGGGATCGTCGGATAGCCGCCAAAGCCCACAACGACGCGCGGCCGGTCGCTCAGGCCGCGCATCACCGCCGAAAGAATACCGCCGACGATCCGGAACGGCACCGCCAGTTTGGCGACGAGCCCGCCGCGCGCGAAGGTGGCCGAGGCGACCTCTTCGACCGCAACGACATGCGGAAAGCCGCCCGCATAGCGTGCGCCGCGCGCATCCGTGGACAGTTTTACCCGCCAACCCTTGCGCACCATCGCCTCGGCCAGCGCCTGCGCGGGGAACATATGCCCCCCGGTGCCCCCGGCAGCGATCAACAGAAGCGGCGCCTTGCCGGACATGGGTCAGTGCCTCCGATGCGCGAGAATGTCGGAAATCTGCCCCTGCGGGCGCGAGCGGGTCAGCGCCAGGAGCATGCCGACCGCGATACCGCTGGCGATCACCGAGGACCCGCCATAGCTGACGAAGGGCAGCGTCATCCCCTTGGCCGGCAGAAGCCGCACCGCCACGCCCATATTGATCAGCGCCTGCACGCCAAAGGCACAGGCCAGCCCCGCCCCCGCGAGCCGGGTGAAGGGGTCGCGCTCGCGCATCAGCCGCAAGAGCGAGCGCACGACCACCGTCGCATAAAGCGCGATGATCAGGATCACGAGGATCAGCCCATATTCCTCGGCCGCGACGGCGATGATGAAATCGGTATGGGCATCGGGCAGCGACCATTTCACCGTGCCCTCGCCCACGCCCACGCCGAAGAAGCCGCCCTCCTGAATGGCGTTGGTGGCATAGCCGATCTGGGTGCGCGGGTCGATTTCGGTCGAGAGGAACCCGTTGATCCGGCGGGCGAAATGCTCGGACATGTTATAGGCGAAGACGCCCCCCGCCGCGGTCAGCCCGCCGATGCCGACCAGAAGCGTGATCGGCGCCCCGCCGATGAAATACATCACCATCCAGGAAAACAGCACGAGCGAGGCCTGCCCGAAATCCGGCTGCAGCGCCAGCGCCACGACGATGATGCAGGTCAGCAGGAAGGAATAGAGCCGCCCGGGCGGGCCCGCCACCTCATGCGCCGCGGCGATGAACCACGCCGCGATGATCACGAAGCCGGGTTTCAGGAATTCCGAGGGTTGCACCGAGGCGAAGCCAAAGCTGAACCAGCGCACCGCGCCCTTGCCGAAATCGGTGCCGAAGACCGGCAGCGCGAGGATCGCAAGGAAGGCAAAGACAAAGCCGATCACGCCGAGGCGGCGCACCTGCGTCGGCGTCATCATCGAGATGCCCATCGCCATGCCCAGCGCCACGATGCCGAAGAACGCCTGCCGCTTGACGTAGTAAAACGCCTCGAGCCCGTTCTTTTCCGCCAGCGGCACCGAGGCCGCAAGGCCCAGCAGCATACCGACGCCGAACAGCATCAGGATGGCGCCCAGCGCCCATTTGTCGATCGTCCGCCACCAGCGGGGGAGAATCGGATCGACCGTCCGCACGGAAACCGTGCCGAAAATCATCTCTGTCATGAATCTGCTGCCGTCACTGCCTCGGATCGCCCGGTGTGCCGGGTCTGGCTGAAACCCTACCCCAATGCGGGGCGGCTGCCTAGGGGAACATCGGCCGAACCGCCCCGATCACAGGGATTTCACGCAGGATTTTGGGGGTTTGGCGGGTCTGGCCCCGATCCCTTGCCCTTGGGCCGATCTGCGATCGGGACGATTGCCTCCGGCGGGGATATTTTTGCACAGATGATGGGGTGAAGACGGCGGGGCAATCTGGCAAGATTTGCCAAACGGAGGGGCTCATGAAGGTCGGAATTGTCGGGGCAGGGATGGTCGGATCGGCCGCGGGCTTTGCGCTGGTGCTGCGCGGTGGCGCCTCCGAGGTGGTGCTGGTTGACCGCAATGCGGCGCTGGCGGTGGCGCAGGCCGAGGATATCGCCCATGCCGTGCCCTTTGCCCATCCGGTGCGGGTGCGGGCGGGGGATTATGAGGCGCTGGCGGGCGCGGG
>JACXUS010000227.1 GCA_014763785.1 Sphingomonadales bacterium
CACCCGCCGGGCGCGCCGGTCAATCGACAGTTTGGGGCGGCTGGTCTTGGGGCCTGCGACGGCGGCGGGGCCGGGGGCGCGCGGCCTATGGCCGCGCGTTGCGCGCGCGTTCACGCGCGCGCCCCCCTATCCCGCCGTCATTGCAGATAGGGCATCGGATCGACGCTGTCGAAGCCTTGGCGGACCTCGAAATGCACGAAGCCCGGCTCGCTCGCCCGGACCTTGGCGATGGTCTGGCCGCGCTTGACGGTATCGCCCTTCTTCACGGTGATCGCGTCGATATTGGCATAGACCGTCAGCAGCCCGCCCTCGTGGCGCAGCACGAGGATCGGCACCTGCTCGGTGTCCTTGGTGATCGCGGCCACGGTGCCCGCCTCGGCCGCGGCGACCGGGGTGCCGGGGGCTGCCGCAATATCGACGCCGTCGTTCTTCTTCTTGACATAGGGCCGGATGATCGCGCCCGAGACCGGCATCTGCAGCTTGGATTTCGCAGCACTTGCGGTGCGGGTCGCGCCGAGATCGGGGGCGGCGGATTTGTCGACCGGCGCGCTGGCCTTGACCGGCTTCTCGGCGGGCAGGGGCTTGGCGGCCGAGGGCGGCGTGGGGGTCGGCGATCCGGTGCCGGGCTCGGTCGTCACCGCGACCGGGTCGGGGCGCGCGGGCGCCTTGGCCGAGGCCACCGGGATCAGCAGGTACTGCCCCTCGCGCACCGACAGATCGGCGGGCAGGCCGTTCCATTCCGCCAGCGACTTGACCGGCACATCGTAATAGCGCGCGATCGAATAGGCGGTCTCGCCGCGGGTGACCTTGTGGCGCACGGGCTCGGGTACCGCGGCACTGGCGGCGGGCGCGGGCGCGGGGCTCGGCGCGGGGACCGCGGCTGCGGGCTTGCCCGCCTCGGCGCGGTCGATGGCGGTGGAGGCAATCGCGGTGATGTCGATCTTCTCGGCGCTGAGCGCGCCCGCGCCCGCCGGGGCGCCGCTGGCAACCGCCGTGCCCGCAGGCTCGGCCACGCGGCGCGGCAGGGCGAGCACCTCGCCGCGGTTCAGCGCCGCATCGGGCGCCACCGCATTGTAGCGCGCAAGTTCGCCCGCATCGAGGCCGACACGCGCCGCCACGCTCGCCACCGTATCGCCGCGGTTCGCCACCGCGACCTGATAATTCGGATAGGAGATCACGCCGCGCGCATCCGGGCTTGGCCGCGCCTCGGTCGCTGTCTTGGCCGCGTCGCTGGTGTCAAAACCGATCTGGCCGAAATTGCGCAGATCCGCGTCGAAGGTGCCATCGGCGTCACAGGCGGCCAGCAGGGCCAGCGCCGAGGCGGCGAGGCTCGCGCGCAACAGGCGGCCATGCAGGCGCGGCAGGGGGGACTTGGTCATCGGCTCGGTCCTCGTCGTCTGATGGCCCCTGTGCCGGGGCCTTGTCTCGTCACAGCGGCCGGGCGGGGCAGGGCCCGGCCTGCACAAGGCTAATCGCTCGCCATGCCCTCGACCAGCGGCACGAAGCGCACCGGGCGCAATTCTTCGTAATCGAAGCCGGTTTCGAGCCTTTTCACGCGGATCAGGCTTTGCACCGTATCGGACTGGCCGACCGGCAAGACCATGATACCGCCGATCTTGAGCTGGGACAACAGCGGCCCGGGCGGGTCCTCGGCGGCGGCGGTGACGATGATCCGGTCGAAGGGCGCCTGTTCGGACAGCCCGCGCGAGCCATCGCCCGCCCGCGCGACGATATTGGTCAGATCGAGCCGCTGAAACAGCGCCTCGGCCTCGCGCACCAGCCGCCGGTGGCGGTCGACCGTATAGACCCGCCGCGCCAGATGCGCGAGCACGGCCGCCTGATAGCCCGAGCCGGTGCCGATCTCGAGAACGGTATCGCGCGGCCCCACCTCCAGCGCCTGGGTCATCAGCCCGACGACCGAGGGCTGGCTGATCGTCTGCCCGCAGGCGATCGGCAAGGGCATGTCCTCATAGGCGCGCGCGGCGAAGATGCCGCGGACGAAATCGCCGCGGTCGATGCGCTCCATCGCCGCCAGAACCCGCGCCTCGGTCACCCCCTTCGAGCGCAGCCCGAAGAGAAAGCGCATCTTGCGCTCGGCCAGCTCCTCGGGGGTCAGGGGGGCCTCGGGCGCCTCGCTCATGCCAGCCGCGCCTCGAGTTCGGCCAGAACGTCATGCGCGGTCAGATCGGCGCGCATCGGCGTGACCGAGATATAGCCCTCGAGGTTGACCGCCGCATCGGTGCCCGGCGCGGTCGCCGTGTGCTGCGGGCCGCCCTTGATCCACAGATAGCGCCGCCCGGTGGGCGAGCGCGCGGGCTCGACCGAGAAGAAACTGTCGGTGCGATAGCCCTGCGCGGCGACGCGGGCGCCCTTGACCCCGCCCGCCAGAACCGGCGGGAAGTTGAACGAATAGAAGACGCGATAGGGGCCGTCGTCCCAGATGCCGTTTTGCCAGAGCTTGCGCACCAGCGCGGGCCCATGCACCCGCGCCGCCTCGAACGGATCGGCGCCGGGGCCGGTGTTGGCCGCGCCCAGAAACTGGCTCAGCGCAATCGCGGGGATGCCCTGCAAGGCCCCCTCCATCGCCCCGCCCAAGGTGCCGGAATAAAGCGCATTCTCGGCCGAATTGTTGCCGCGGTTGACGCCCGAGAGGATAAGATCGGGCCGGCCGTCCTTGAGCACATCATAAAGCCCCGCCAGCACGCAATCGGCGGGCGAGCCCTCGACCGCATAGCGGCGGGGGCCAAGTTCGGCGAGCATCATCGGGCGGGTGTAGCTGATGCAATGGCCGACGCCCGATTGCTCGAAGGCGGGCGCCACGGTCCAGACCTCGCCCGCGGGGCCCGCCAGATCGGTCGCGATCTCGTGCAGCACCTCGAGGCCGGGGGCGTTGATGCCATCGTCATTGGTGATCAGGATCCGCATCCCCGCCCGCTCCTTGCCCGTTTACCCATATGAAACCTGCTTAGACCGAGGCCGCGCGGGGTGTCAAAGCGATTGGGGACGGGCGCGGGCGAGTGTCGCGCGGATGCCGCAGCGGGCGCGCTTGGCCGGCGTGGACAGGGGCTCTGCCCCTCGCCCGTTCCGGGCTCACCCCGGGATATTTCGGGCACTGTTGAGAAGGAGGAGCGGGGCCCCCTCTCAACAGTGTTGCAAATATCCCGGGGGGAATTTGCCGCAGGCAAAGGGGGGCAGGGCCCCCGCTTACTGCATCATCTCCTTGGTCGCGTCGAGGCTCACGCCCTCATAGTCGCGCAGCACCCGGTCGATGTCCCATTGCAGGCGGGTGAGGAAGACGATGTCGCCGTCATGGTCGGTCGCGATATGCTGCTTGTTGACGTTGACGAGCTTGTCGATCTTGTCCTTCGGCCCATGCACCCAGCGCGCCGAGGTGAACTGGCTGGGTTCAAACCGCACCGGGATGCCGTATTCGATCTCGATCCGGCTGGCGAGCACGTCGAATTGCAGCGCGCCCACGACGCCCACGATGAACCCGGACCCGATCGCCGGTTTGAAGACCTTGGCGGCGCCTTCCTCGGCGAATTGCATCAGCGCCTTTTCCAGATGCTTGCCCTTCATCGGATCGGTCGAGCGCACCGATTGCAGCAGTTCCGGCGCGAAGCTCGGGATGCCGGTGAAGCGCAGCTTCTCGCCCTCGGTCAGCGCATCGCCGATGCGCAATTGCCCGTGGTTCGGAATGCCGATGATATCGCCCGCCCAGGCCTCTTCGGCCAGTTCGCGGTCGGCGGCAAGGAACAGGACCGGGTTCGACACCGCCATCGGTTTGCCCGAGCGCACATGCAAGAGCTTCATGCCGCGCTCGAAATGCCCCGAGGCGAGGCGCACGAAGGCCACGCGGTCGCGGTGTTTCGGGTCCATATTGGCCTGCACCTTGAAGACGAAGCCGGTGACTTTGGGTTCTTCGGCGCGGACCTGACGCTCGGCGGCGGGTTGCGGCTGCGGTTCGGGGCCGAAGGTGGCGATGCCGTCCATCAGCTCCTTGACGCCGAAGCTGTTGATCGCCGAGCCGAACCAAATGGGCGTCATATGCCCTTCAAGGAAGCTCTTCCGGTCGAAGGCGGGCAGCAGTTCGCGCGCCATCTCGATTTCCTCGCGCAGCTTGGCGAGCAGATCGGCGGGCACATGCTCGGCCAGACGCGGGTCCTCGAGCCCCTTGATCTCGATCGAGGCGGCGACCCGGTTGCGGTCGGCGCGGTCCATCAGTTCCAGCCGGTCGTTGATCAGGTCATAGCAGCCGAGGAACTCGCGCCCCGAGCCGATCGGCCAGCTCGCCGGCGCCACGTCGATCGCCAGGTTTTCCTGAATCTCGTCGATGATCTCGAAAGTGTCGCGCGCCTCGCGGTCCATCTTGTTGCAGAAGGTCACGATCGGCAGATCGCGGAGCCGGCAGACCTCGAAGAGCTTGCGGGTCTGGCTTTCCACACCCTTGGCGCCGTCGATCACCATCACCGCCGTGTCGACCGCGGTCAGCGTGCGATAGGTATCTTCGGAGAAATCCGAGTGGCCGGGGGTGTCGACCAGATTGAAGCGATACTGGCGGAAATCGAAGCTCATCGCCGAGGCCGAGACCGAGATCCCGCGATCCTGTTCGAGCTTCATGAAGTCCGACCGCGTGCGCCGCGCCTCGCCCTTGGCGCGCACCTGACCGGCCATCTGAATGGCGCCGCCAAACAGCAGGAACTTTTCGGTCAGCGTGGTCTTGCCGGCGTCGGGGTGCGCGATGATCGCGAAGGTCCGGCGGCGGGCGATTTCAGGCGGGAGGGCGGCTGCGTTGCTCATGGCGCGCGTCATACAATGACGGCCCCGAGCGGACAAGCGGGCATGCGCGCCGGGGGGCGGTCGATAATC
>JACXUS010000553.1 GCA_014763785.1 Sphingomonadales bacterium
ATGTCGTACTGGCCGGTCTCCGGGTTCGACCCGGAGACCGGCCAGTACGACATGTCCACCTGGGCCTACGCCGAGAACGAGGGCGGCGCCGGGGACCACGACGGCCGGGTGGACGCACCCGCGGGCGACCCCGACCACGGCGCCGAGGAGGGGGCGGAGGCCGTGGACGAGGCCGCCGGCCAGCAGCTCGGCAGCGGCGGCGCCCCGATGGAGCACGCCCGCATGCAGCGCGACGAGACCCTGCAGGACCCCCGGACGGTGTTCCAGATCCTCAAGCGGCACTACGCGCGCTACACCCCCGAGATGGTGCAGGAGGTGTGCGGCGTCTCCCCCGAGGACTTCGCGTACCTGGCCCGCTCCATCACGGAGAACTCCGGGCGGGAGCGGACCACGTGCTTCGCCTACGCCGTGGGCTGGACCCAGCACAGCCTGGGCGCGCAGTACATCCGCACCGCGTCCATCCTGCAGCTGCTGCTGGGCAACATGGGCCGCCCCGGCGGCGGGATCATGGCCCTGCGCGGGCACGCCAGCATCCAGGGCTCGACCGACATCCCCACGCTGTTCAACCTGCTGCCCGGCCCCGGCCAGGACGTGGGCCAACGGCTGGTCGAAAGCGCGGGGATCGATGCGATCAGCTTTACCGGGTCGGTGCCCGTCGGCCGCCGGATCGCCGGCGCGGCCATCGCCATCCAGGCGCCGATCAACACGCTGCTGGCGCGCGGGCTCGGTCTGCCGGTCGCGGCGGCCTGTATCTCATTCCTAGCCGGCGCGATCATCCTTGCCATCGTCTCCGTGGTGATGGCGCGGGCTGAGGGACGCATGCCGGATTTCGCCGCGCCCGCGCCCTGGCTCTATGTCGCCGGCGGTGCGCTCGGCACGCTCTACGTCACCACGGCCATCCTGCTGACCCCGCGCATCGGCGCGGCTGCCGTCATGGCCTTTGCCGTGACCGGTCAGTTGGTCGCCGGCCTGATGATTGATCGCATCGGCTTTCTCGGCGT
This sequence comes from Sphingomonadales bacterium, assembly GCA_014763785.1. Lineage (GTDB taxonomy): Bacteria > Pseudomonadota > Alphaproteobacteria > Rhodobacterales > Rhodobacteraceae > Rhodobacter. The sequence continues at coordinate 1,002 of JACXUS010000553.1, forward strand.
CGCCGTGCGGGAACTCAGCCTCGGGCGCATCGCCGGCGCCGTCCTGCTGATCACCGGCGCCGTCATGATCCGGGTTCTTTGACAC
>JACXUS010000554.1 GCA_014763785.1 Sphingomonadales bacterium
AGGATCCCCTTGCGCGCGCCCGCCTCGAGCGTGCCGGTGATGAGCGCGGCGGGCACGCCCGCCTCGTGGAACGCCTCCGTCACATGCTCGGCATGGGCGACGGTCGAGCAGAAGACAACGGTCTGGCGATCGCCCGCCTTTTCCTTCCAATGCCGGATCACCTCGTCGGTGACCGGCGCGCGGTCCATGATTTCCGCCACCTCGGTCATGTCGTAATCCGACATGGTCTTGCGGACCGAGCGCAGTTCGTCCTGCACGCCCACGTCGATGACGAAGGTGCGGGGCGGCACGAGGTGGCCCGAGGCGATCAACTCGCCCAGACGCACCTGGTCGGCGACATTGTCGAAGACCTCGCGCAGCCCCTTCCGGTCACCCCGGTTGGGTGTCGCCGTGACGCCGAAGACGCGGGCCTGCGGATTGGCCTCGCGCACCCGGTCGATGATGCGGCGGTAGCTCTCGGCGACGGCGTGATGCGCCTCGTCGATCACGAGCAGATCGAGCTTCGGCATCGCTTCCAGATTGGCGGCCCGCGCCAGCGTCGGCGCCATGGCGAAAGTGACCTGGCCGTCCCAGGACTTGGTGGTGGCATCGACGACGGAAGTGTCCGTTCCCGGATTGACCCGTGCGAACTTCGCCCGGTTCTGGCTGGTCAGCTCGTCGCGATGGGCGAGCACGCATGCCCTGGCGCCGTCCCCGGTCATCCTGCCGGTGACGGCCGAGAGCATAATGGTCTTGCCCGCGCCTGTGGGCGCCACGCCCAGCGTGTTGTCGCGGGTCGAGAGCGCAGCAAGGCTGCGCTCCACGAAAAGTTTCTGGCGGGGACGGAGGAGCATCGAGCCCTCACTGCGCCCAGGCGGGACGACCGGGGACCGGCGATGCCGCAGGCTGCTGGACCGGCTGCTGCGGCGCGGGTTGAACTGGCGGCTGATACCCGTGCTGCGCCGCCAGCCCCATGACCTGAGCATAGTCTCGATGATCGGGCGTGATCGCGGCGCGGATCTCGTTCTTCTCCTCACCCATGGCATCGGTGCCGATGTCGATGCGGGCGATGAACTCGATCCCGTCGAGATCCGCGAAGCCGCCGAT
>JACXUS010000228.1 GCA_014763785.1 Sphingomonadales bacterium
CCGCATCGCCACTCGCTACGACAGATGCGGCGAGATCTTCCTCTCCGCCATCTGCATCGCAGCGACCGTCATGTTCTGGTTGTGAGTCCTGACCCTAGGCTTCTTCTTGGCCCAAATACTCAAATAATCCCGCAGGGATCAGCGCAGCTTCGGAATGCCGCCCGGCAGCGTCTCGCGATCGACCACGCCCGCGCGCAGGCTGGTGCCGATCTTGTGCGCAAGCGCCGACCAGGCGGCGGCGGTCGCGGGCGCGAGTTCCTCCGCCAGCACCTGATCGAAAAGCCCGAGCCAGACCGAGAACATCCCCGGCTTGACGTTCTGCGCGCGGCGATGCGCCATCATCGGCGAGCCGTCATAGCCCGGCAGGTGCAGGATCGAGCCCGCCCAGAACCGCGCTACCTTGGCTTCGTGCTCGGGCCAGTCGCCGACATGGACGGCAAAGACCGGGCCCAGCATCGGATGGGCGCGCACCCGGGCATAAAACGCGGTGACGACGCGGCCGATCTCGGCCTCGGTGATCTCGAAACGGGCTAGCGGCGGGGTGCTCATGCCCCGCAGATAGGCGGGCGCGGGGCGGCAGGCAAGCGGCGGATTGCCTCAGCCCTCGAAGAGATCGCCTTGCGGGGGGGCGCTGGGGGCCTGCGGCGCCTCGAGCCCCAGATGCCGCCAGGCGCGCTGGCCCAGCATCCGCCCGCGCGGGGTGCGCTGCACCAGACCCTGTTGCAACAGGTAAGGCTCGATCACCTCTTCGATCGCGTCGCGGCTTTCCGAGAGCGCGGCCGAGAGGGTTTCGACCCCCACCGGCCCGCCGCCATAATGCTCGGCCATCAGCCGCAGATAGCGCCGGTCGGCGCCGTCAAGGCCCAGATGATCGACGCCAAGCCGCGTCAGGCTGCTGTCGGCAATCGCCCGCGTCAGGCGCCCGTCGCCCTCGACCAGCGCGAAATCGACGACCCGGCGCAAGAGGCGGCCTGCGATCCGCGGGGTGCCCCGCGCGCGGCGCGCGATCTCGCGGGTGCCGGCGGGCTCCGCGGGCAGGCCAAGGAGCCGTGCGCCGCGCGACACGATCAGGTCAAGCTCGTCCTCGGTGTAGAACTGCAGCCGGGTCGGGATGCCGAAGCGGTCGCGCAGGGGGGTGGTCAAGAGGCCCAGACGCGTGGTCGCGCCGACCAGCGTGAAGGGTTGCAGCTCGATCCGGACCGTGCGCGCGGCCGGCCCCTCGCCGATCACGAGGTCCAGCTCGAAATCCTCCATCGCGGGGTAGAGCACCTCCTCGACCGCGGGGTTCATCCGGTGGATCTCGTCGATGAAGAGGACGTCGTTGCGCTCGAGGTTGGTCAGGATCGCCGCCAGATCGCCCGCCTTGGCCAGCACCGGCCCCGAGGTCATCTTGAAATTCACGCCGAGCTCGCGCGCCATGATTTGCGCGAGCGTCGTCTTGCCCAAACCCGGGGGGCCGTGGAACAGGGTGTGGTCCATCGCCTGACCGCGCATCTTGGCGCTTTCGATGAAGACGCGCAGGTTGGCGCGGGCTTCGGCCTGACCGATGAACTCTTCCAGCGCCTGCGGACGCAGCGCGCGGTCAGCATCGTCGGGCAGGCGTTCGGGGCGCAGCGTCGGGTCGGGTTCGGTCATCGGTCAGGCTTTGTGCGAAGGATGGGGCCTTTTGGCGGGCGTGGCAGCGGGGCTCTGCCCCGCACCCCGGGATATTTGGGGCAAGATGAAAGGATCAGTCCTTGGGTGCAAGCAGGCGCAGCGCGGTGCGGATCAGTTTGGCGGTGTCGGTGGCTTCGGGGTTTTCGCTGGCCTCGGCCACGGCGGCGGCGGCCTCCGAGGGGTTGTAGCCGAGATTGGTCAGCGCGCTGAGCGCCTCGGCGGTGAAATTGGCGCGTGGCGCGGCGGGGGGCTTGGTGCGGGGCTTTGGCGCGGTCTCGATCACCTCATCCATCGGCGCGGTATCGACGCTGAGCGCGCCGCCGAGCGCCATCACGGTCGGCGCCTTGTCTTTCAGCTCCATCACCACGCGTTGCGCGAGCTTGGGGCCGACGCCGGGTGCGGCCTTGATCGCCGACCAGTCGCCGAGCGCGATCGCGCGGCCGGTGCCCTCAGGGCCGAGCGTGCCGAGGATGGCAAGCGAAGCCTTGGCGCCGATCCCCTGCACCGAGGTCAGCAGGCGATGCCATTCCTTTTCCAGAAGCGTCGGGAAGCCGAAGAGCTGCAAGAGATCCTCGCGCACCAGAAGGTCGGTATAGAGCGCGCAGGCCTCGCCCACCGGCGGCAGGGCGGAGGCGGTGCGGGTCGAGACATGGACGATATAGCCCACCCCGCGCACGTCGATCAGCACGTGATCCATCGCGCGGTGCAGGATCGTCCCGGCAATCCGGCCGATCATCGCGCGGCCCTCCGGATGCGGGCCTGACCGGCGGTGATTTCGAGCGCCGCGCGCCCGAGCATCGCCGCGCCGGTGCGCGCGGCCGATTGCAGGTGATGCGCGTGGCAGATCGCAATGGCCAGCGCATCGGCCGCGTCGGGGCTGTCGAAGGTCACGCCGGGCAGCTGATGGCGCACCATGTGCTGCACCTGTACCTTGTCGGCGTGCCCGACGCCCACGACCGCCTTCTTGACCGCATTGGGCGCATATTCGCCGATTGCGAGCCCCGCCTGCGCCGGCACCAGAAGCGCGATGCCCCGCGCCTGACCCAGTTTCAGCGTGGCCACGGCATCCTTGTTGACGAAGGTCTGCTCGACCGCGGCGGCCTGCGGCGCATGGGTCGCGATCACCGCGGTGAGACCGTCGAACAGCGCGACAAGCCGCAGCGAAAGATCCTCGCCCGCCGAATGCACCGTGCCATTGGCGATATGGCGCAGGCGGGGGCCCTCCATCTCGATGATTCCCCATCCGAGGTTGCGAAGCCCCGGGTCGATGCCGATCACGCGCATGCTCTGCCTGCCGATCTGTTGCCTTTTTTCAACGGTTAGCACGAAAAGAGAACATCGCAAAGCGGGAAGCGTCCCGGGGCGATTAAGATCTTCGGCCGGAGGCGGCGCCACTCTGGCGCGAAACCCGGGCTTTGCGACGGCGAAATGACCGATTTCGCGGGCAGAATGTTTGCTTTGTATCAAAGGGGTTAAAGGCCCGGAAAGCCATGCGCCGCGTGCATGACGGACCTGTCTTTGCCCCGGTTGTTTTCGCAATTTGCCCGCTTTATGTGCGGATTCATCGGGCTCAAGGCCCCAATTTATGCGCTTTATGTAAGGAAACGTGCAATGTCCGCCGCTGATACCCACCACGGCCTGGTTCGGAATGCTCGGGCCGGCTTCGTTTCGAAAATGATCGACAGCGTTGTCGCCTGGAACGACGCGCGGGTGACCCGCAATGCTCTGGCCGCTCTGAGCGACCGCGAGCTGAACGATATCGGTCTGACCCGCTACGACATCGACGCCCTCATCCGCTGAGGCGGCGGGCCCGGCATCTGGGCCCGGCCAGACGGAAAAGAGCCGCGCGGTCACCCGCGCGGCTCTTTTGCATCGGAAGGGCGGGGCGGATCAGGACAGGTAGGGCATCAGCAGCCCGGCAATCAGCCGCGTCGGTGCATCGGCCTGCAGGACCCAGGCGCCGAGGCGTTCGATCAGCGTGCCCTCGGCCAGCGCGGTGACGCGGGCGTCATAGGCGATCGGCCCGAGCGAGGCGAGCAGCGTGCCCTTGAACAGCAGCGCACCAAGGAAGATCAGCGCGACGCCGCGCCACGGGAAGGGCCGCCGCGCCTTGGGGCGCACCGCATCGAAATAGGACCGGCCCAGCGATCCGTTGGCCTCGAAGGCGCCACCGGAGGCATGAATCTGATGGATCCGCGCCAGACGGTTTTCAAAGGATTTGATCTTGGCGTCGATCATTTCGTCACCTTTCACCACAGTATCGCCGTAAAGGGCGGTTAGGGGCAGTATGCGCCCAACCGCTTTACGTTTCGACAACCAAGTTGGGCGACTATCCCCGGCGCAGAACCAATGTCGTCCAGTCGCCGAATTCGTTTCTGGAAACGAGGGTAAATCCCGCGGGCTGATAGGCGGCGATCACCTCATCGGCTTGCTCATGCAGAATTCCGGACAGGATCACATGGCCTGATTCGGCGCAGAACCGGCCCATGTCGGGGGCCAGGGTGATCAGCGGGCCTTTCAGGATATTGGCGAAAATAAGGTCGAAGGGCGCGGCCGATTGCAGCTCGGGATGGGCGAAACCGGCCGCCTCAAGACAGATCACCCGGCCCGCCAGACCGTTCTGCGCGACATTCGCCGCCGCGGTCTCGACCGCGACCGGGTCGATGTCGGAGGCAAGCACGGTTTCGGGCCAGAGCTTGGCCGCGGCCATCGCCAGCACCGCCGTGCCGCAACCGATATCGGCCACGCGCTGCGCCCGCAGGCCCGCCTTTTCCAACGTGTCCAGCGCCGAGAGGCAGCCCAAGGTGGTGCCGTGATGCCCGGTGCCAAAGGCCATCGCCGCGTCGATCACCAGCGGGATCGCATCGGCGGGCACCTTGTCGGCATCGTGGCTGCCATGCACGAAGAAGCGCCCGGCAACAACCGGCGCCAGCTCGCGCCGGACATGGGCGACCCAGTCGGTCTCGGGCAGTTCGGAAATCACGAAGGGCGCGGCCTCATGCGCGAGCGCGAGCAGCGTCAGCGCGATATCGTCGGGGGGGGCGAGGAAATAGGCGCCGACCTCGAAGCGTTCCGAGCCGTCCTCGATTTCAAAGACGCCGGTGCCATAGGGCGCGGGGTCAAGCTCTTCGATCCGCTCGGCCAGCGCCTCGGCAAGGTCACGGTCGGCAAGGGTGGTGAAGGCGGTGAAGGTC
>JACXUS010000229.1 GCA_014763785.1 Sphingomonadales bacterium
ATCGCCCGTGTCACAGAAGGACTGGACAGGTTTTGGAAGACGCAATTCTCGACCGCGATCTGAGCGACGCGGCCCCCGCCAAGGCCGTGCCCGCCGAATGGCAGGGGCTGGATTATCATGCGCTGAACGCGATGCTGAACCTCTATGACGATCAGGGGCGCATCCGCTTCGAGGCCGACCGCATGGCCGCGCGGCAATATTTCCTGAGCCATGTGAACCAGAACACGGTCTTCTTCCATTCGCTCGAGGAAAAGCTGCGCTATCTGGTCGAGGAAGGCTATTACGAGGCCCATGTCCTTGACCAATACGACGCGGCCTTCCTTCCGCGGATCTGGGAGGCGGCCTTCCGGGTCAAGTTCCGCTTCCCGACCTTCCTTGGCGCGTTCAAATATTACACGAGCTATACGCTGAAGACCCGCGACGGGAAACGCTATCTGGAGCGGTTCGAGGATCGCGTGGTGATGGTCGCGCTGACGCTGGCGCGCGGCGACGAGGCGCTGGCGATGCGGCTCATGCAGGAAATGCTGGCGGGCCGCTTCCAGCCCGCAACGCCCACCTTCCTCAATGCGGGCAAGGCGCAGCGGGGCGAGCTGATCTCGTGCTTCCTGCTGCGCATCGAGGACAATATGGAGAGCATCGGCCGCGCGATCAATTCGGCGCTGCAACTGTCGAAACGCGGCGGGGGCGTGGCCCTGATGCTGACCAATCTCCGCGAGCAGGGCGCCGCGATCAAGGGGATCGAGAACCAGTCCTCGGGCGTGATCCCGGTGATGAAGCTGCTGGAAGACAGTTTCAGCTATGCCAATCAGCTGGGCGCGCGGCAGGGTGCGGGGGCGGTTTACCTGAATGCGCACCACCCCGATATCCTGCGCTTCCTCGACACCAAGCGCGAGAATGCCGACGAGAAGATCCGGATCAAGACGCTCTCGCTCGGCGTCGTCATCCCCGACATCACCTTCGAACTCGCCAAGCGCAACGAAGAGATGTATCTGTTTTCCCCCCACGATGTGGAGCGGGTCTATGGCAAGCCCTTCTCGGAACTCTCGGTGACCGAGCACTATCGCGAGATGGTCGACAACCCGAAGATCCGCAAGAAGAAGATCAACGCCCGCGCCTTCTTCCAGACCTTGGCCGAGATCCAGTTCGAGAGCGGCTATCCGTATCTGATGTTCGAGGACACGGTGAACCGCGCCAATCCGGTGGCGGGGCGGATCACCATGTCGAATCTGTGCTCGGAGATCCTGCAGGTCAACGAGGCGTCGGAATTCAACGAGGATCTGAGTTACAAGCACCTGGGCACCGATATTTCCTGCAATCTCGGGTCGCTCAATATCGCCAAGGCGATGGATGGCGGCGATCTGGGCGCGACGGTCGAAACGGCGGTGCGCGCGCTCAATGCGGTCAGTGAGATGTCGGCGATCGACTCGGTCCCCTCGATCCGGCGCGGCAATGACGAGAGCCACGCGATCGGGCTGGGGCAGATGAACCTGCACGGGTTTCTGGCGCGTGAGCGGATCCATTATGGCAGCCCCGAGGGCATCGACTTCACCAATATCTATTTCGCGACGGTGCTTTACCACTGCCTGCGCGCCTCGAATGCGCTGGCGCGCGAGCGCGGCCGCAGCTTTGCGGGGTTCGAGGCCTCGAAATATGCCGATGGCAGCTTTTTCGAGACCTACACCAGTCGCGACTGGCTGCCCGAGACCGAAACGGTCGCAGCACTTTTCGCGCGCTTCGGCGTCGCGGTGCCCACGCGCGCCGATTGGGCGGACCTGCGCGAGGCGGTCATGGCGGGCGGGCTCTACAACCGTAACCTGCAGGCGGTGCCGCCGACCGGCTCGATCAGCTATATCAACAATGCCACCTCCTCGATCCATCCGATCACGGCGAAGATCGAGATCCGCAAAGAGGGCAAGATCGGCCGCGTCTATTACCCGGCGCCCTATATGACGAACGAGAACCTCGAATACTATCGCGACGCCTATGAGATCGGGCCGGAAGCGATCATCGACACCTATGCGGCCGCGACGCAGCATGTCGATCAGGGGCTCTCGCTCACGCTCTTCTTCAAGGACACGGCGAGCACGCGCGACATCAACCGCGCGCAGATCCATGCCTGGAAGGCGGGGATCAAGACGATCTACTACATCCGCCTGCGCCAGATGGCCCTTGAGGGGACCGAGGTGCAGGGCTGCGTGTCCTGCTCGCTGTGAGGGGGGACCCGAACCGGACCCGGCCGGGGGCGCTGCCCCCGGACCCCCGGAGTATTTGCGCCAAGAAGAAGGGGCCAAGACGATGAAGGATTTTGCCGGGCGCCCGGTGCCGCGCGCGATCAACTGGAACCGTGTTCAGGACGACAAGGATCTGGAGATCTGGAACCGTCTGACGGTGAATTTCTGGCTGCCCGAGAAGGTGCCGCTGTCGAATGACATTCAAAGCTGGTCGCAGCTGACCGAAGAGGAACAGCGCCTGACGATCCGGGTCTTCACCGGGCTCACGCTGCTCGATACGATCCAGAACACGGTTGGCGCGCCCACCCTGATGGCCGATGCGATCACGCCGCATGAAGAGGCGGTGCTGACCAATATCGCCTTCATGGAGGCGGTGCATGCGCGCAGCTATTCCTCGATCTTCTCGACGCTGTGTTCCACGGCCGAGGTCGATGAGGCCTTCCGCTGGTCCGAGGAAAACGCCCAGCTGCAACAGAAATCGCGGCTGATCCTGGATGAATATGATGCGACGACCAATCCGCTGCGCAAGAAGGTGGCGAGCGTTTTTCTGGAAAGCTTCCTCTTCTATTCGGGGTTCTATCTGCCGATGCACTGGTCGAGCCGGGCGCGGCTGACCAATACCGCCGATCTGATCCGGCTGATCATCCGCGACGAGGCGGTGCATGGCTATTACATCGGTTACAAGTTCCAGCGCGGGATGGAGCGGCTTGGCGCGGCCGAGCGGCAGGAGATCAAGGATTTCGCCTTCGGGCTGATCTTCGATCTCTATGCGATCGAGAGCCGCTATACCGAGACGCTCTATGATCCGCTGGGGCTGAGTGAGGATGTGAAGGCCTTCCTGCATTACAATGCCAACAAGGCGCTGCAAAATCTGGGCTTCGAGAGTCTTTTTCCGGATGATCTGTGCCGCGTGAACCCGGCGATCCTGGCGGCGCTGTCGCCCAATGCCGATGAGAACCACGATTTCTTCTCGGGGTCGGGGTCGTCCTATGTGATCGGCAAGGCGGTCGCGACCGAGGATGAGGATTGGGATTTCTGAGGGCCGGTTGCGCGCCTAGAGATAGAGCGCGACGATCCCGAGGCCGACGACGATCTGCGCCAGATCGGCGAGGCGGCGCAGGCGCAGGCCGCGCGCGTCGCCGAGCAGCTGTTGGCCGAAGGTCGCGCCGAGAAGGGCCACGGCAAGGGTAATGAGCGCGGTGCCAAGCCCCATGGCCAGCACCGCGGCCACCCCCGCCGCGGGCGCGCCGATCAGCAGGGTCAAGAGCATCACGAAGACCGCCCCCGTGCAGGGCCGCAGCGCCACGCCCGCGATCAAGAGCGCCGCTTCCGCGAACGAGGCGCGGGCGGCAACCTCGGGGGGCGGGGCATGGGCATGGCCGCAGCCGCAGCTGGCGTGGTGATCGTGATCCAACGTATGACCATGGTCATGGCCGTGCTCATCTGTCGTGACCCGGTCGTGGCGGCGCAGATGCCAGAGCCCGCGCGCCACCAGAAAGGCGCCAAGCGCCACCAGCACCCATTCGCCTGCCCGCAGCACCGGCCCTTCGGCCAGATCGGTCAGCTCGGCGCGGCCCAGCCCGAAGAGCCACGCGCCCCCCAGCACCAGCGCAATCGCCACCGCCGATTGCGCAAGGCTCGCTGCAAGGGTGATCGCCGCGACCTTGACCACCCGCGCCCGCGCGCTCAGCGCCCAGCCGCCCAGCACCACCTTGCCATGCCCGGGCCCCGCCGCATGCAGCACGCCATAGAGAAAGCCGAGCCAGATCAGCCCGGCCACCGCGCCCGGCTCATGCGCCTTGAGCGCGCGCACCCCGGCGGCCAGCGGCGCCTGAAAGGCGCGCTGCGCCTCGATCAGCGCCAGACGCGCTTCGGCCAGCCAGCCAAGGCGCCAGGCCAGAAGCGCCCCAAGCGCCAGCACCACAAGGGCCGCGAGCGCGATCACCCGCCGCATGACACCCGCTCTTCATCGGCATAGAGCCGCCCGACGGCGGGCAGGCCAGCGGCCTCCGGGGTCAGATCGGCGCTAAGTTCGGCGATGGCGGCGGCCAGTTCATCGGGCACGGCGTTCGGGTCGGGCTCATAGATCTTGGCGGTGCAATCCTCGCGCCCGGAAAAGGCAGGCGGCGCGGTCACCGAATAATCCACATAGATATCAGGGTCATAGGGCAGGATCACCAAGGCCCGCCCGGTCACCTCGGCGGGGGTCTCAAGCCTCCGCGTATGGATCGAGACCGCGCGCCCGTCGTGCCATTCGGCGGCCCAGTCGCTCGGCCCGGCAAGGGCAAGGGGCTGGTCGTCCAGCATGACTTCCAGATCGCCCGCGTAATCCGGCGGCCAGTCGGCATCCCAGCGCTGGAAGCGGGTCAGCTCCTCGCCCGTGACCTGCCCGTCGCCGTCGGTGTCGTAGGTGCCATCCTCGACCATCAGAAGCGTGAACATCTCGTCATAAACCCAGCGCGCCCGCACCCCGATCAGGCGCCCCTCGGCATCGAAAAGCAGCGTATGGGTCACATCGACGAAGATATGCGGATGCGCCGCCGCGGGGGCGGTGGCAAGGGGGCTCAGGGCCAGAAGGAGGGCCAGCAGGCTTGCGCGGATCATGCGCCGATCTAAGGG
>JACXUS010000555.1 GCA_014763785.1 Sphingomonadales bacterium
CATCCGACACCGACCTGGTGGTCGAGGGCTATCCGCGCAGTTCCAACACCTTCACGGTGGATTACCTGTCGATCCTGGCCGGGCGCGCCGGTCGGCCGATGCGCTTTGCCCATCATACCCATGACGTGCGCAACGTGCTGCTGGGCTGTGCGCTTGGCGTGCCGACCGTGGTGCTGATCCGCGCGCCGGTCGATGCGGTGTCGTCCTTCATGATCTATTCGGGGCTCGACAAGCGCGCGGCCCTGGCCCGCTATGTCGATTTCTACGCCGCCGTGCGCGACCGCAAGGACCAGGTGCTGATCGCCCCCTTCGACCAGCTGACCGGCGATTTCAACGGCTTCGTGCGGCGGCTGAACGCCCGCTTCGCGCTGACCCTGCCGCTGTCGGCCGATCCCGCCGCCGATGCCGAACAGGCCAAGGAGGCCGAGCGCGCCCGCGGCCGCGAGATCTACAAGGGCGATCAATATGCCGCCCGCGTGGCGGTGCCCAACGACACCCGCCGGGAAATGGCCCGCGCCGTGAAGGACGAGGTGGCTGCGCTTCTGGTCGAGCGGCCGCGGGCGAACAACCTCTACCGGTTCCTGACCGCCTGATCGCCGGCCGCTCAGGCCGCCAGGCGCAGGAAGGCCGCGGCCAGCGTCGCGGGGTCGTGATCGGCCCGGATCCGGGCGGCGGCGGCGGCGCGGGCGGCCGCATCGGGCAGGCGCGCGACCAGGTCGGCCAGGGCGCGGCCGAAGGCCTCGGGCGTATAGGCGGCGGCGATCGTGCCGGTGTCGTAGAGCCGGGCGAACTCCTCGCAGCCATGGCCCGGGCCCACCACGGGGGCCACGCCATAGCTGCCCGCCTCGACCAGGACGTTGGGCCAGTTGTCCTCGGTCGAGCAGGTCAGCAGCACGTCGCACAGCGCCAGGATCCCGGCCAGCCGGGCGTGATCGCGAATGCGGCCATGGGCGCGATGGGGCAGGCGCAGGGTCTTCAGCGCCTCGGTCAGCGCGGGGTCGGCCTGACCGATGATATGGACGATGGCATAGCGGTCGGGATCGTTGCGCGCCAGATGCGCCTGCAGCCGGTTCAGGCTGTCC
>JACXUS010000556.1 GCA_014763785.1 Sphingomonadales bacterium
GATTGAAGCCCGCCGCGACGACCCGGCTCAGGGTCGCGGCATTGGCCGGGTAGCGCGGCTCGGGCAGGGCGCGCAGATGCACGACCGCCGAATGAACCTTGGGCGCCGGGGTGAAGGCCTCGGGCGGCAGGCTCATCACGATCTTCGCCTCGGCGCGCCACTGCGCGAGGATCGCGAGGCGCCCGTAATGGTTGCTGCCGGGTTTCGCGACGATCCGTTCAGCCACCTCGCGCTGGAACATCAGCGTCAGGCTCTCCCAGAAGGGCGGCCAGTCCTTCGGCGTCAGCCAGCGTACCAGCAGTTCGGTGCCCACGTTATAGGGCAGGTTCGCTGCGATCTTGATCGGGGGGGTGAGATGGGAGAGCGGGTCGATTTCCAGCGCATCGCCGTTGATCACCTCGAGCCGCCCCGGATAGGCGGCAGCGATCTCGGCCAGAGCGGGCAGGCAGCGCGTGTCCTTCTCGATCGCGAGCACCTTGCGCGCGCCTTCGGCCAGAAGCCCGCGCGTCAGACCTCCGGGTCCGGGTCCGATCTCCAGCACATCCGCCCCCGTCAGATCGCCCGCCGAGCGCGCGATCTTGGCCGTCAGGTTCAGATCCAGCAGGAAGTTCTGCCCGAGGCTTTTCTTGGCCACGAGGTCATGGGTGCGCAGTACCTCGCGCAGCGGGGGCAGCCCGTCGATCGTGGCCATCTCACGCCCTCCGCGCCGCGCCCATGCGCGAGGCCATCTCGAGCGCCGCGATCAGCGAGGCGGGGTTCGCACGCCCCTGACCCGCAATATCGTAGGCCGTGCCATGATCGGGCGAGGTGCGGATGAAGGGCAGGCCAAGCGTGACATTCACGCCCCCGTCGAAATCGAGCGTCTTGATCGGGATCAGCGCCTGATCGTGATAGGCGCAGATCGCCGCGTCATAGCCCTGACGCGCGCGCTCGTGGAAGAGCGTGTCGGCGGGCAGGGGACCGGCGAGCGCATAGCCCTCTTCGCGCAGCCCGGCGATCGTGTCTGCGATCCAGTCGCCTTCCTCGCTCCCCATCGCGCCGCCTTCGCCGGCATGGGGGTTGAGCCCTGCGACCGCGATGCG
>JACXUS010000230.1 GCA_014763785.1 Sphingomonadales bacterium
CTGGTCGAAATACTCCGGGGGGTGAGGCCGCAAGGCCGAGGGGGGCTGGCCCCCCTTTCCCGCCCGCAGCCCGGGGTTAAAGGTTAATTGGGGCAGGATTATGATGTTGTCGCGCAATCGCGAACAATTTTCCCGGGCTGCGGGCGGGAAAGGGGGGCCAGCCCCCCTCGGCCTTGCGGCCTCACCCCCCGGAGTATTTCGACCAGGAGAAAGCACTGGGGGGCGCCCCTTGTTTCTGCTTGGCCCAAATACTCCCGCCGGAGGCGTCTTCAACTTTGGAACACGTCATCCCATTCGGGGTGGCGGCGCGACTGGGCCGCGACGAAGGGGCAGAGCGCGACGATCTTCACCCCTTCGGCGCGGGCATCGGCAACGAGCCTCTCGACCAGCCGCAGCCCGGCGCCGGTGCCGCGCATCGCCTCTGGCACGCCGGTGTGATCGGCGATGATCAGGGTCGGCGTCGTGACCGAATAGGTCAGTTCGGCCTCGGCCCCGTTCAGCCGCAGACCATAGCGCCCCTTGGTGGCGCCATGCTCGCGGGTGATCTCGCCCTCAGTCAACGATCGTCGCTTCGGTCGCGGCGCGCAGCTCCGCCTCGGTCACGCCTTCGGCCAGCTCGACGATTTTCAGGCCGCCCGGCACCACGTCCAGCACCCCGAGGTTCGAGATGATCCGGTCCACCACCTTCTGCCCGGTCAGCGGCAGGGTGCAGTCCTTGAGCACCTTCGATTCGCCGTGCTTGTTGGTGTGGTCCATCACCACGACCACGCGCTTGACGCCCGCCACGAGGTCCATCGCGCCGCCCATGCCCTTCACCAGCTTGCCCGGAATCATCCAGTTCGCCAGATCGCCGGTTTCCGAAACCTCCATCGCGCCGAGGATCGCCATCGCGATCTTGCCGCCGCGGATCATGCCGAAGCTGGTCGCGCTGTCGAAATAGGCGGTCTGCGGCAGCTCGGTGATGGTCTGCTTGCCCGCGTTGATCAGGTCGGGGTCCTCGTCCCCCTCAAACGGAAACGGCCCCATGCCGAGCATGCCGTTTTCCGATTGCAGGGTCACCGAGACCCCCTCGGGGATGAAGTTCGGCACGAGCGTCGGGATGCCGATCCCGAGGTTCACATAGGTGCCGTCCTGCAGTTCCTTGGCGGCGCGCGCCGCCATCTGGTTGCGGTCCCACATGGCTCAACCCTCCCTCTTGTTCAGCTCGCCGCGCGGGCATGAAAACCGGTTCCCACTTTTCATTGCGCGGCCTCCCGTTTGCGCGTGGTGCGCTGTTCGATGCGTTTCTCGTGCTGGCCCTGGATCAGGCGGTGGACATAGATCCCCGGCAGGTGGATCGCATCCGGGTCAAGGCTGCCCAGCGGCACGATTTCCTCGACCTCCATCACGCAGACGCGGCCGCACATCGCCGCGGGCGGGTTGAAGTTGCGCGCGGTCTTGCGGAAGATCGCATTGCCCGAGGGATCGGCCTTCCACGCCTTGACGATCGAGACATCGGCGACGATGCCGCGCTCCAGAACATAGGTCTCGCCGTCGAAGTCTTTTAGCTCCTTGCCGTCCGCGACCACGGTGCCGACGCCGGTTTTCGTATAAAAGCCCGGGATGCCGCAGCCGCCCGCGCGCATCCGCTCGGCCAAGGTGCCCTGCGGGTTGAATTCCAGCTCGAGCTCGCCCGACAGGTATTGGCGCATGAACTCGGCGTTCTCGCCGACGTAGGACGAGATCATCTTCCTGATCTGCTTGGTGTCGAGCAATTTGCCGAGACCGAAGCCATCCACGCCGCAGTTGTTCGAGGCGATGGTGATATCCTTCACCCCGCTTTCGACCAGTGCGTCGATGCACAGCTCGGGGATGCCGCAGAGGCCGAAGCCGCCTGCCGCGATCAGCATGCCGTCGAACAGAAGCCCGTCGAGGGCCTCTTTCGCCGAACCATAAACCTTGTTCATGGGGTTCCTCCCGTTATCGTCGCGAAATTTGTGACGAAGGGGCGGGGGCAAGTCAATTGCCGCCATGCGGCATCGCTGCTGGGTGGGGCGGTGAAAATGCGCAGAGCCGCGAAAGCGGCCGCGCAGCCGGCCCAAGTCAGGGCCGGGCGCACCTTCGGGCCGTGATCAGTCCGCCTCGGGGGTATCGGTCGCAGCACTCTTGGTGCTGGCCTTTTTCGCGGCGGGTTTCTTGGCCGCGGCCTTCTTCGGGGCGGCCTTTTTCGCCGCCGGTTTTGCTGCGGTTTTTGCTGCGGTCTTGGCGGCTGGTTTTGCCGCGGCCTTCTTCGGCGCGGCTTTTTTCTTGCCGCCCGCGCCCGCCTTGGCCTCGATCAGCGGCAAGGCCTGCTCGAGCGTCACCGTCTCGGGCTCCAGTTCCTTGGGCAGCGTCGCATTGACCTTGCCCCATTTGACATAGGGCCCATAGCGGCCGGGCATGACCTGCACCGGCCCGCCCTCGGGGTGCTCGCCGAGCTCGCGCAACGGTTGCGCCGCAGCCCCTCGACCCGGGCCGCGCGCCTTTTTCTGCGCCAGCACCTCGACCGCGTGGTTCATGCCGATGGTGAAGACCTCATCGACCTCGCGCAGGTTCGCATAGGTCGAGCCATGTTTCACGAAGGGGCCGAAGCGGCCGATGCCCGCCTCGATCATCACGCCATCCTCGGGATGCGCCCCCACCTCGCGCGGCAGATTGAGCAGCATCAGCGCGCGTTCAAGGTCGATCGTATCGGGCGCCCAGCCCTTGGGCAGGCTCGAGCGCGGGGGCTTGGGCATGTCCTCGGTGGGCTCGCCCTTTTGCACATAGGGGCCGAAGCGGCCGATGCGCAAAGTGATCGCCTGACCCTCGTCATAGCCGAGGATCTTGCCGTCAAGCGCCGCAGCTTCGCCGTCGCCGGGCGCCGAAAGGGGGCGCGTATAGCGGCATTCGGGGTAATTGCCACAGCCGATGAACGCCCCGCCCGAGCGTGCGGTCTTCAGATGCAGACGGCCCGCGTGACACATCGGGCATTCGCGCGGATCGGTGCCGTCGGGGCGCGGCGGATAGAGATGCGGGCCCAGAACCTCGTCGATCTTGTCGAGCACCTCGGAGATCCGAAGCTCCGAGGTCTCGCCCAAAGCGGCCGAGAAATCGCGCCAGAACCGCGCGAGCACCTCTTTATAATCGCGATCGCCCGCCGAGATATCGTCGAGCTGCTCTTCCAGATCGGCGGTGAAATCATATTCGACATAGCGCCGGAAATAATTCGACAGGAAGGCCGTCACCAGCCGCCCGGTATCCTCGGGGATCAGGCGGTTCTTGTCCTTGCGGACATAGCCGCGGTCCACGATCGTCGTCAGGATCGAGGCATAGGTCGAGGGCCGCCCGATGCCCAGCTCTTCCATGCGCTTGACCAAGGTCGCCTCGGTATAGCGCGGCGGGGGCTGGGTGAAATGCTGCTCGGGGGTGATCGCGCCCTTCTTGGCAGGTTCGCCCGCCATGATCTGCGGCAGACGCGCGCCGTCGTCATCCTCGTCGTCGTCGCGGCCCTGATCGTAGATTTTCAGGAACCCGTCGAAGGTCAGGACCTGACCCGTCGCGCGCAACTCGACCTGATGGTCGGGCGAGGTGATATCGACCGTCGTGCGCTCCATCACCGCGGCCGACATCTGGCTGGCCAGCGTCCGCTTCCAGATCAGATCGTAGAGTTTGGCCTGATCATCGGCGAGTTTGAGCGTCTCGGGCCCCGCCGCCATATCGGTCGGGCGGATACATTCATGGGCTTCCTGCGCGTTCTTGGCCTTGTTCTTGTACATCCGCGGGCTTTCGGGGATGTATTTGTCGCCAAAGCGTCGCTTGATTTCCTCACGCGCGGCCATCACCGCCTCGGGCGCCATGTCGATGCCGTCGGTCCGCATATAGGTGATATAGCCCGCCTCATAGAGCCGCTGCGCCGCCTGCATGCAGGCCTTGGCGCCCATGCCGAATTTGCGGCTGGCCTCTTGCTGCAGGGTCGAGGTCATGAAGGGCGGATAGGGGTTGCGGGTGGCGGGCTTGGCCTCGACCGATTTCACCGACAGATCGCGCGAGGTCACCGCGTGGACGGCAAGCTCGGCATCGGTTTCGGTGGTCAGGTCGAATTTCTCGAGCTTCTTGCCGCCAAGCACGGTCAGGCGGGCGGTGAAGCTCTGGCCGCGCGGGGTGGTCAGTTCCGCCGTGACGGTCCAGTATTCGCGGGCCTTGAAGGCCTCGATCTCCATCTCGCGCTCGACGATAAGCCGCAGGCAGACCGATTGCACCCGCCCCGCCGAGCGCGCGCCCGGCAGCTTGCGCCAGAGCACCGGCGAGAGGTTGAAGCCCACCAGATAATCGAGCGCGCGGCGCGCCAGATAGGCCTCGACCAGCGGGCGGTCGACCTCGCGCGGGTGCTTCATCGCCTCGGTGATCGCCGATTTGGTGATCGCGTTGAAGGTCACGCGGCTGACCTTCTTGCCCTTGAGCTTCTTTTCCAGCGCCTCTTGCAGGTGCCACGAAATCGCCTCGCCCTCGCGGTCAGGGTCGGTGGCGAGGATCAGTTCGTCGTCATTGGCCAGCGCCTCGGTGATCGCCTTGATATGCTTTTTCGAGTCGCTCGCGACCTCCCATTTCATCGCGAATTCGGCGTCGGGATCGACCGAGCCATCCTTGGGCGGCAGGTCGCGGACATGCCCGAAGGAGGCGAGAACGGTGTAATTCGAGCCCAGATATTTGTTGATCGTCTTGGCCTTGGCGGGGGATTCGACAACGACAACGGCCATGACTTCCTCATTCAATACCGGCAAAGCGCTTGGGCGCGGAAGATGTGGGGGTTCGGGGGGGAATGTCAATGC
>JACXUS010000231.1 GCA_014763785.1 Sphingomonadales bacterium
TCGCGGCGGCCCCTTGGCTGCCCCCGCGGCGCCGACCTGCAGAGCCCCGGGCCCGCGCGGCCCGCGCGCAGGCCCGGGATGCGCGCCCCTGCCCGCTGCCCTGCCCTGCGCACGGGGCGCTGCCGCGCGCGGCCCGCGGCCCCGGGCCGCGGGCCGCGCGCCCCCGGGGGGCGCGGGCGGGCCGGAGCCCTCGGGCTCCGGCCCGCCCGCGCGGTTCCGCCTCTGGCCCCCCATGCCGCGCCCTTCACAGCCGCGCCCGGCGCGAAATGGAAAAGCCCCGCCCGGTCTCCCGGGCGGGGCCTGCATCGACCCGAGGGCCGAAGCTTAGTTGTTGCCCTTCAGCGCGGCGCCGAGGATGTCGCCGAGCGAGGCGCCCGAGTCGGACGAGCCGTATTGTTCCACGGCTTCTTTCTCTTCGGCGATCTCGCGGGCCTTGATCGACACGCCCAGCTTGCGGGTCTTGCTGTCGACGTTGGTCACGCGGACATCGACGTGATCGCCAACCTGGAAGCGCTCGGGGCGCTGGTCGGCACGGTCACGGGCCAGATCCGAACGACGGATGAAGGATTTCATGCCGTTGTATTCGACCTCGATGCCACCGTCTTCGATCGCCGTCACGGTCACGGTCACGACCGAGCCGCGCTTCACGCCGTCAACCGCATCCGAGAAGGTGTCGGCGTCGAGCGCTTTGATCGAGAGCGAGATACGCTCCTTGTCGATATCGACTTCGGTGACGGCCGCGCGGACCATGTCGCCCTTGCGGTAGGACTGGATCGCTTCTTCGCCGCGGCTCTCCCAGCTCAGATCCGACAGGTGAACCATGCCGTCGATGTCGTTGTCGAGGCCGATGAACAGACCGAATTCGGTGATGTTCTTGACTTCGCCTTCGATGACGGTGCCGACCGGATGGGTTTCCGCGAAGACTTCCCACGGGTTGCGCATGCACTGCTTGAGGCCGAGCGACACGCGGCGTTTCGCGGTGTCGATCTCCAGCACCATGACGTCCACCTCTTGCGAGGTCGAGACGATCTTGCCGGGGTGCACGTTCTTCTTGGTCCAGCTCATTTCCGAGACGTGGACCAGACCTTCGACACCGGCTTCCAGCTCGACGAACGCGCCGTAGTCGGTGATGTTGGTCACGCGGCCCTTGTGGACCGAACCCAGCGGGAACTTGCTTTCGACCGAATCCCACGGATCCGACTGCAGCTGCTTCATGCCGAGGCTGATGCGGTGGGTTTCCTTGTTGATCTTGACGACCTGAACCTTGACGGTCTCGCCGATCGACAGGATCTCCGAGGGGTGGTTGACGCGGCGCCAGGCCATGTCGGTGACGTGCAGCAGGCCGTCCACGCCACCCAGGTCAACGAAGGCACCGTATTCGGTGATGTTCTTGACCACGCCGTCGACCACTTGACCTTCGGTCAGGTTGCCGATGACTTCGGCGCGCTGTTCTGCGCGGCTTTCTTCCAGAATGGCGCGGCGCGACACGACGATGTTGCCACGGCGGCGGTCCATTTTCAGGATCTGGAACGGCTGTTTCAGACCCATCAGCGGGCCCGCATCGCGCACGGGGCGGACGTCAACCTGCGAGCCGGGCAGGAAGGCCACGGCACCGCCCAGATCAACGGTGAAGCCACCCTTGACGCGGCCGAAGATGGCGCCATCGACGCGCTCTTCGCTGGCATAGGCTTTTTCCAGACGATCCCAGGCTTCTTCGCGGCGGGCTTTCTCGCGCGAGATCACGGCCTCGCCACGGGCGTTCTCAACGCGGTCGAGGTAGACTTCGACCTCATCGCCCACGGCGATGGTCGGGGCCTCGCCCGGGTTGGCGAATTCTTTCAGATCAACGCGGCCTTCCATCTTGTAGCCGACGTCGATGATGGCCTGGCCCGCCTCGATGGCGATGACCTTGCCCTTGACCACCGAACCTTCGTTCGGGGTGTCGATTTCCAGGCTCTCGTTAAGGAGGGCCTCGAATTCTTCCATGGTTGCTTTAGCGCACATGCGGTTCAGTTTCCTTTACATGGGTTTTCTGGCCATGCGGTTGGCTCCGCCGGTCTTTCGTTGCACGGCTTTGGGGGCTCCGGTCGCCCGGCCCCCCAAAGTCGCGCCCATATAGGCACGATTCCCCCAGGCAGCAAGCCAAATTCCCGCAAAAGGCCCATGAATGCCGGGGCGCGCGCGTCGCGGGCGGTGCCTCAGCCGCAGGCCCGGCTGATCCGGTCAAATCGCGGACGGGCGAACAGCTCCCCCGGCGCGGGCTCCAGACTGTCGGGGGCCAGCGCGAGGCGCTCGCACAGATCGAAGGGCACCGCGACCAGCCGCGCGGGCCCCCGCAGGTCAAGGATATGACCAGCCCGGCGCGCGGTGCCGATCACGCGAAACTCCAGCACCGCATCGACGCGCAGATCCTCGGTGCCGGGACCGAAGCGCGCCACCTCGTCGCGCCAGTCGTCGGGCCGCCCCGCCGCCAGATCGACGCGAAAGCGGCCGGGCGGCACCAGCACCCGAAAGAAGCTGCCGCCCCGGACATAGGCCGCCAGCACCCCCGCCCCGGTTTCGGCATCGCGCAGCGTGAGCAGATAATCGGTGCCCGGGGTCGATTTGACCTGCAGCGGGAAGGTGCGCGGCAACGGGGTCGCGGACCATAAGAGACCGCGCGGGCGCGCCTCGGCCAGGGCCGCAAGCGGCAGGCTCAGGCAGATCAGCAGGGCAAGGAACGCGCGGCGCATGGGGTCAAGATGGGCCCGCGCGCCCGCCCCGGCAAGGGGGATCGGCGCGCCGATCCGCTCACAGCGCCGCTTCGATCCGCGCCAGATAGGGCTCGGCCGCCTCGCCCGGCATCCGCGCATAGGGAAAGACCGAGCCGAATTCGCCCTGAGAGCGCGCGGCGGCCACGAGCCGCTCCCAGGCGTGCTCGATCTGCCCCTCGGTCAAGGCGGGGCGCGCGCCGTCGGGCAGGAAGTCGAGCCCGGTTTCCAGCGGCAGGAAATGGTCATAGCCCATCGACCAGTCGCCAAAGGGCGAGATGGCCGGGGCCGCGCGGTCGATCAGCACCTCGATCCCGCGGTGGCGCGGATCGGTGCCCAGCCGCGCCATCAGCGCCTCGATGGCCGCCGCGGGGCCGTGCAGCGCCTGCAGGAACTGGCCGCTCGCGCGGATCAGATAGCCGGTGATCCCGGCGCGCGCATTGTTGCGCAGCGAGGCACGCAGGATCGCAAGATCGCTGGGGTCGAAATCGGCGAAATGGGGCAGGCTGCGGTAAAGGAGTTCGCGCAAGATGGCCTCTGGAATGCGGGCGGACTGCCCGGGCGCTCAGGCTATCCGATCCCGGCCATTTGGCAATCGGCCTCAGCTCGCAGACGCATCGTCCGGCGGATTCAGGCCGAGCCGCGCGGCGTCGAACCCCATTTCGGCAAAACGCGCGAGGATCTTGGCCTCCAGATCCGGGTCCTCGAGCCAGAAGCACTGGCCGAAATACCAGGTCAGGAAGGCGGCATAGGGCCTGCGTGTGCCGAGCGCCCGCGCCAGCGCCGGGGCGAAGTCTTCGGCCCGGGTCACCGTCTCGGCCATCCGCGCGAAATCGGCGCGGCCAAAGAGAATCGCGGGCACCTGATGCAGGAAGCCCTCGACCGCGCAGGCCGAATTGACCGAGACCGTCACCGCGGCACGGGCCAGAACGTCATGGACATTGGCCTCGGTGACGTGGAACGCGAAGCCCTCGGCACGCAGCCGCTCGATCAGCGCGCGGCCCTCGCGGCGCTGCAGGGGATGGGGCTTGACGATCACCGGGCGCCCCCCCGCCCCGGCCAGCACAGCGCGCAGCATCTCTTCGGGCGGCAGATGCGCCTGACGCCGCTTGTAGGGCGCGGGCCCTTGCAGAAAGACCGCAATCGCGCCCTCGGGCAGGTCCTCGGCCGAGGCACGCTGGCGCCGCGCATAGCGGGTATGGCGCGCGCGCAGGAACCGCGCCCGCAGCTTGCGCAACCCGCGATAGGCCTCGTCGCGCGGGATATCGCGCGAGCGGAACGGCGCGGTGCCAAGCGAGCTGTCGGCCAGCACGCCCTGCGGATCGAGGTGCCAGAAGCCATCTAGATAGGCGGTCGCCGCCATCAGCGTATCGGGCCGCGGGCGCAGGCCGTTATCGACGATATGCAGATCGCCATCGGGCTCGCGCGGCGGGAAGCGCTTGGCCAGCAGCACCATGCCGCCACGGTCGAGGATCAGCGTCGCAATCCGCGCATAGAGCGAGGTCGAGGTGCTGTTGCGCAGCGCCTCGGCCTCGGCCTCCTGCACATGGAGGATGACCTTGGCATCCATCAGCGCGCCGGGCCCAACGCGGCTTCGATGGCCGCCATGGCGGCCGCGACGGCGGCCGCGATGCTCAGCGCCGAGGTATCAAGGATCAGCGCATCCGCGGCCGGTTTCAACGGCGCATCCGTGCGGTTCATGTCGCGCTCGTCGCGCTCGCGCACCTCGGCCAAGACCGCCTCATAGGGTTTCGGCGCCGCCTCACCGCCCAGTTCCAGCCAGCGGCGGCGGGCGCGGACCTCGGGGCTGGCGGTGACGAAGAGCTTCACCTCGGCGTCGGGGCAAATCACCGTGCCGATATCGCGCCCGTCCAGCACCGCGCCGCCCGGGCGTCGGGCAAACTCGCGCTGAAAGTCCAAAAGCGCCGCGCGCACCTCGGGGATCGCCGCGACGCGGCTGGCCGCCTGCCCGGCCTCGAGCGTGCGCAGATCGGGGCGCGTCAGATCCTCGGGCGTAAGCCCGCGCGCGGCTGCGGCTGGGTCGAGCCCCTGCCCCTCGGCCTTGACC